>JAITWL010000364.1 GCA_031285285.1 Deferribacteraceae bacterium
TGTGATAGCCAAAGATGGGGCAATTGGGAATGAGATGTATATCCTTCTCAAAGGCAGCGTTGGGGTTTATAAAAATTACAACGGGCCTAATGAATTGCAACTTACTACTCTAGCTGCTGGGAGCATATTTGGCGAGGTAGCATTATTTTCTAAAAGAAAACGCAATGTTACAATTGTCGCTCTTGAGCAGGCAGTGACGCTTGTTATTGACAGCAGCAACGCTTTCAAATTTTTCAGTCAGGAGCATAGTGCAGCCAAATCCCTCTGCAGGGTGCTTTGTGATAGGATCGCTGAAGATGTGAAGCAGTGCGATCTGCTAAAAAGTCCAGCCACTGAGAATATCTACCAAAATAAATTTTTCCCTAATTTTCAAGCCAACTATGATTTTGCGATTGCTCACCCTAACGAAAGCTATATGCACAGCTATTCTAAGGGTGATGTTATCTTAGAAGAAGGCGCAAAGATAGATAAAATCTTTGTTATTTTGCATGGCAAGTTGGGCGCTTATAAATCAAACGAATTAATAGCAGAGCTAAGCACAGGCAATTTTATCATTGATACGCACTATCCATCAGCGTTAGCCGAAGATACGATAATTGCTTTAGAGGGCACACAGGCGCTTGTGCTTGATGATAAAGAATTCATACGCTTTTTTGAATGTGAACCCAAGGCGTATACTCTGCTGCAGGTTTTATGCGATCGCTTAGATCTGCTGAGCGATGCCCGTGTTGCCCTTAATATAAATAAAAGCAGAGTCGTTGGCTACAAAGGACATATCCTATTTCCTGATAAGCATAAACAATATGACCTGCCAATCACTACAGATACAAGCTTTATGAAGACCAAAAGCTACACTTGCCCTGTGTGCGGCAAATTGCTTGCTAAAAAAATAGCTGATACTGCAAGAATAAAATCCAAAAAAGTAGATGATGATTTTCGGATGCATTATGATGAGCTAGTACCTATTTATTATGATATTGTCACTTGTTCCGCATGTTGGTATACAGCGCTAGGAGAGTATTTTGATAAAGGTGGTGCTTCACTACAAATATTTGTCAAGCGTATGCATGCATATAAGAGCGCTTTAAAGGTCAATTTTGGCACTGATATTGATATTAATGATGTGTTCACATCTTATTATCTGGGCGTGCTTTGTGGTGAGCACTGTTTTGGCGCGGCTGATAAGGATTTAAATTATGGCAAGCTTTGGCTACGACTAAGCTGGCTTTATGAAGATTGCGGCGACAAAGATATGATGAAATATGCCACAGAAAATGCCAAAGAATATTTTTTGACAGCATATAATACTGTGGAATTTTCTGCCAAAACAGCCAACCCCATGATGATTATTGCTGGGGTGCTGTGCTATAAGGTAGGCGATAAGGCCAATGCTCGCGATCTGCTGCTGAGGGTCTCAAAGATTCGCACATTAGATGATCGTGCCAATGAAGCCCATAAAGAGCATGCAATACGGCTATTAAAAGAATTTCATTTAGAATAATTATTGGGAGAGGAGAATATAATGAACAGGTTGTTACATTTGGCTCTGTTGCTGCTTCCATTTGCGCTATTTGCCTGTGCAGGCACTAGTACTAGCAATGTGCAGGGCGGCAATGGTAACGTGCATGGCAATGGCTTTGCAGAGTTTCCCACGGCGCAGGGCGCTGAGTCCCATGATTTGGGCTACAGCATACTTTGGCGCAATTGTGAGTCTGTCTCAGACAATCACACATATGGCGATTACACAATAGATGGACCTAGCTATAGCGTTGCATATAACGCATCTGTAAGCTGCCCCGATGGAGATACAGTGGTGTGGTTGACTCGTCTTAGGTTCACCTTAGCAGTGAGCACTCAAGAACAATTCTTGGCAGCAGGCTTTACACAGCGAGATGACGATGATGACGACTATGTGAAAAATGTCGGCAACACATTGTATAGGATAGAGTGGGAAGGAAATGAGGGCAAGTATGCAATAGAAGAGAGCTACTTCTATACAGTGCCAAAGCTCAACTGGGACAAGCTACACCCAGAGATGCTCGCCCTGGTGCCCGTTGGCTCAGAGCTGCGGGAGTATATGGAGACTAGCCCATGGTCAAAAATACTACTGATCACGCAATCTAGGCGTGCTACACTGACAGAGCGAGAGCAGCAGATGCTCACAGATCGTAGGGATGTGCAGCTCGATCCTGCAGCCGTGTTGCGGGTCTTGCGAAAACTAGGCTTCATTGACGATGCAGCACTGATAGATACCATTGCACAGATGTCAGCAGCAGGCGAATTGCAATATTCTATCAAAAATGAAGATGAAAAGCGTATGACACTACAAGTTATTGACGACATGCTAATGATGTCCATTCAATAAGCAAGGTCGGCCTGTCCGATAAATAGGTAATGAATGTACATTTATCAATCGGGCGGGCAGACCCCGCCCCTACAAAGCGTTTTAGAGATTTTAGCTAAAGAGAATATTATGCTAAGTTAGTGCATATGGTGCAACAACCCCTTCACTAAGCGAAGGGGTTTACTTAACTGCAATAATTTTTTACGCTTGCTATTTCGCCTTAGTGTGCATAAGGCCTGACCCAAAATTGATCACTTTGAATTTATCAGTCAGTTTGCTGATATTTTCAGAGTGACCCAGATATAGGTAACCAGGGGCATTCAATGCATTGTAAAACATTGTGACGACTTTGGTCTTAGTTTCTGCATCAAAATAAATAAGCACATTTCGGCAAAAAATCACATCAAACTTGCCCATCTGCGCGCCAATAGTAGGGCCTGTGAGGTTGCCTGTGTTAAAGCGCACCTTATCCTTTATTTCTGGCTTGATGAGAAAATTTGTCTTATCTGGTGTGAAATAAGTCTTGGTGAATTGCTCTGGCGTGCCACGAAATGACATGCTACGATACTCACCTTTTTTCGCAAATTCCACCACATCTGAGTTGATATCAGTTGCCATAATTTCGATTTTCATCTTGTTATATAGCCCTGCCTCAGTCATCAGCATCGCCAGCGAATATGGCTCTTCGCCAGTGGAGCAAGCAGCCGACCAGATGCGGCATTGTTTTTTGCCAGCTGCCAGCATCTCAGGCAGGGTGGTCTTCACAAGATGATCCATCTGCGGGCGCTCGCGCAGAAAGTAGGTCTCGTTGATCGTTACGAGATTGATCATCCTTTCCATCTCGCCCTTGTTGTCTTTGTCATATTTCAGATAGTTAATATAATCTTTATATGTCTTATGACCCAGCTCATTCAACCTTTTTGACAGACGGTTTTCCAAAAGGTATTTTTTGCTTTCCATAAACGTGATAGCAGAATTTTTGTAGATGATATCACGTAGTTCATTAAATTCATCGTTCCTGATTTTTACAATATTATTAAGCATTTACATCCCCAGCAGCTCGGAGACTTTCTCCTGAATATAGCGGTTATCATCCTTCTGTTTAATGTCTTTTAGGATGGCCGCAAAATTTGCAGGGCGAATCTCTTCCAATATCTCCAGAGCCTGATAGCGCACCTGCCAGCTGGCATCGCCACGAATCATCTTCTCAGCCTCAGCAGCTGCAACACCTTTAAACTGCTTGCCAAGCGAAGAGAGTGCTTCCTTGCGGATATCCTCATTTTGATCGCTCAAACGCTTTAACAGAAAGTCTTTCACAGTATCACCAGAGCAATGCCCCAGAGCCTCTAGCACAGCAAGCTTAGTGATAGGCTCAATCTTATCATACAAGCCGATGAGCGCAGTTGCACTTGCGTCAGAGCAGGTTTTGCCAAGGGCTTTCACAGCAAAGTAGCTTATCATGCCGCCAACTGCCACTTTCTTCAGCACCACATCCTCATGCCCGCGCAAGCCTGTGCGCTCGAGGCCAGCCGCAGCCGCCTCTTGCACTGCTTTTGAGCTGTCGTCCAGCAGCTTGATAAGTGTATCAGTAGCTTCTGGCTTATTAAAGTATGAAAGATAGCGGGTAAGCATCTTGCGCACTTCGTCATCTTTCTCTTTGGCAAACATTGCTGATAAAACAGCAAAGGCTTCATTGCCATTAATGAGTGCAAGTATGCCTGCAATAATCATACGTAGGGTATTGCTGCCAGATTCCGCTAATTTCGCCAGTTTCGCAGTGTCGTCATCATCCGAAAGCAGCGCTATAGATGCACCAGCGGCATCTGCAAGCTCAATAGTGTTGGAAGTGAGGAAAGAGTATATCTTTTCCTTAGATGACATGTCGCCCAGCCAGCCCAGCACAAGGATTGTGCTATGCACAACATTTGGATATTGGCTATTCAAGCAGTTGCGGATGTTATCAATAGCGGCGTCATCATAGGCGCGGCCTATAGTGATTAGGCTATATTCCTGCACTATTGGGTTATCAAAATCGAGCGATTGAATATTCGCAGTGAGTGCCTTTTTCACATCGCCTGTATAGTGCGACACAAAATAATCGGACACATCGCTGGCATTTTCAGGATTGTTAAACATATCAATCAGCTCTGCCAGCGTATAGCAGCTGTAGTCTTGACGGAATGCGAATTGCCCCAAAAGATTTGCCAGCTCTAGCGATTCATACACGCCTGGATTGACGTTCAGCAGCACCACTGGTGTTTTTTTGCTGTTGCCTAATTTGGCAACGGCTACCAGCTCGGCAATCTGCGCACTTGTGATATAAAACATCCCTTTCAAATCAAGACAGATCTCGCTTAGCTGCCCAGCCTGCTCAACGGCTGGGGCGATTTTCGCATAGTCATCATGGGCGGCGTCTTCACTCACGGTGATCACCGCTCTGCCGTTATTTGTTGATATTGAGATATTCATAATTAAGCTAATGCCTCATTCATTGTGTTGCAAATTTTGAACACTTTATCAAGGCCAGTGAAGGCAAACATCTCACGGATATCTTTTGCCATCTCAGTCAGGCGCAGCTCTTTTTTCTCTTTAGTAGCCTGCTTTAGCAGATCGATGATCTCGCGAAGGCCAGAGCTGTTGAGATATACAACGTTTTTGAAGGAGATAACAAACGCATTGGATGAGGGAAAGAGCGCCTTGATCCCGTTTTTGTAATCCAGCCCAGTTTTCGCGTTGATCTCACCTTCAAGAGAGATCACTTTTTTCCCGTTTTTCTCAGTCACATTCATAATAGTCCTCCTAGATATAATTATTTACTTTCTATCATTTTTGAAATTACTAAATCGACAACTTCTGGTCGCCTGAGCACAGATGTCAGCGTGCGACCATCAATCTGAAAAATCGGCTTATCAGGGTATAGGCTAGCCAAATGCCTAGCTAGATGTTCAGCTAGTATTTCCTCTGCCCTCTTGCATAGCAGCTCTTTATTGCCATCAAAATACTTGTGAGCTTGCGCAAATGTAGCGTGATCCAGCTTATCTAAAGGTATTGCACATCCATTTAGAATGCCAGCACCAACCATAGCAGCTAATACATGCTGGCTATGAGCCCGCAGGACATCAACATTGACTTCGTTTAAACTACCTTGGCCAAACCCCTCATAGCCAAAAATCTTTC
>JAITWL010000052.1 GCA_031285285.1 Deferribacteraceae bacterium
CACGCAGGTTTTTCATTTATAGAATTGATGGTGGTGGTGGTGATCATGGCTATCATCGCGACAGCTGTGCTGCCACGCTTTATGGGTGCGACTGATCAGGCACGTGTCACAGCCGCACAAGGGGATATCAAAAACCTTAGCACGATGCTAGACATGTATCGTATGCATAATGGCTTCTACCCCTCTGTTGAGCAGGGCTTGGAAGCGCTTGTGACAGCCCCAACAATCGATCCTATACCAAGATCATGGCAGCCAGGTGGCTATATGCCAAGGATTCCTCTTGATCCGTGGGAGACGCCTTATGTGTATCGTGTGCCAGGCACAGGTAACAAGCCTTACGACTTGATAAGCCTTGGTGCAGATAGGCGTGAAGGTGGCGCGGATTATGATACGGATATAACAAATTAAGCAACATTTGTCATTAGACTTGTCACGAAACAAAGTAAGGCAAAATTCCCCTTCGGCGGAAGGGGTGGCAGGCAAAGCCTGGCGGGGTAGTGATCCACAGCCTTTAGCCGTTGGTAATAGCTACGCATGTAAGCATTACAACTCACTGCGTTAATTATATTTACTGATTTATATTGTAATGCTTACATGCATAATAGTGATGGTTTAAGGCTAAGAAGCCACTTTATTCTTTTGCGCTTCTTTGTCTTAGCAGCGGATTCTTCTCGCTTCCTTCTGCTGCGGCTTCTTCCTCTGCTTCCTCTTCATTTCCGATCAAATATTTTGCGATCACTTCATTCACATTTATATTAAAATCCTGCGGATTGAGCGCCGAAACCACTGATTTATAAGGTGTGCTTGTGCGAGCGTTATATGATGACAGATTAAATATAAATGGTTCATCCAAGTGCGCCATATCTGGCCCTGTGATCACAAGCACTTTTGGGCGCATTGGGTCTTTCTTATTGGGCCACATGATGATGGCTAGCTCGCCTGAATCAAGCATCACCAGCGTGCCAGCGGGGTAGATCCCCATAATGCTGATGAAAAATTTCACCAAGGCATCGTTGAAATGCCGCCCAGACCAGCTAAAGAGCGTGCGTATAGCCTCTGCAGGCATCATGCCCTTGCTATAGACGCGCTCAGAGGTGATTGCATCATACACATCGGCTATGGATATAATCTTAGCAAATTTTGGGATCTGCGCTTCCATCAAGCCATCAGGATAGCCTGAGCCGTCAGATTTTTCATGGTGGCAGCGCACGGCTTGCAAGATGCTTTCCTCTGTGATATTTGCAGCTTTTAGATAGTTGTAGCCCTTCACAGTGTGCTGTTTCATTATTTCAAACTCTGGGCCGTCTAGCTTGCCTGGCTTATTTAAGATGCTCTCAGGCACGCCCATCTTGCCAATATCATGCATTAGCCCTGCAAAACCGATATTATTCAAGTCTTTTGCGGAAAAGCCAAGACGCTTAGCTAGCGATATGGCTAGCACTGATACATTGACAGAATGCATGAAGGTGTAATTATCAAAGTCTTTCAGGCGCGTGATGCTGATGAAAGCTTCTGGTGTTTTGATACACTGCTCCACCAGTGTGGATACCATCTCCCTGGCGGCTTTAGTATCGATCATCTTGCCCATGCGTGCTTCATTCATCATTGTGGTGGTCATGAGCTTAGCTTCGGTGTGCACAGACATCACTTGCGTGAGTTCTGGCAGTTTAGGCGGTGTTGGTGGCTTTTCCTCTGCGGCAGCTGGATGCTGATCAATATAATCCTTTATGGCTGCTGTAGGCGAGGCATCTTCTGGAAGAATGCTATCTTCATACACCAGCGCATAAGTGACCTTATTGCTTTTTAGAAAGCTACGTAATTTTGCACAATCTGAGGGTAGCGGTTTGCCATAGTATTCAAACATAAAGCCAGCACAGTCAAACCTGACTACCGACATTCCACCTCGAAGCTCATCAACGGAAACCTTTGTTAACCCTGCCACAGCCTTAACCTTCGCTTAGTTTGTATATAAAAAACCATTAATGTATCAAAAATGTTAATTGCCAAATCACTTAATCTGTATTATAACGCAATTCATGAATAAAAGACAGAGTAAAATTATTCTTGTGATAGTTTTTTTGATATTTAATTTTACATGCTATGCTGATGAAATTGACATAGCATATAGTGGTGTTGACAATATTTATCATGTAGCACCAGGTATTTATCGCTCTGGCCAGCCTTCCGCTAAGGATATGGCGCGGCTGGAGGCATTGGGGCTGCGCTCGGTACTTAATCTGCGTGAATGGCACACGGATGACGATGAGGCCGAGGACACAGCGCTAAAGCTATATCACGTGCAGATGTCGGCAGGCAGCATCGATGATGATGAGATCGTGCGGGCGCTACGAGCTGTGAAAGACGCACCTAAGCCTCTGCTTATACACTGCTGGCATGGCAGCGACCGTACAGGCGCTGTGGTGGCGATGTATCGAATAATTTTTGAAGAATGGGATAAGGAAGTGGCTATACAAGAGCTAATGCAGCCGCAATATGGCCATCATTATAGGATTTATGATAATATTGCGCCATATATCCGCGATGCTGATATTGAGGCGCTGAAAGCGCGTATATTTGAATAATTTATGGGGGACATGAATGAATAAGAAGATTGTTGTTATAGTAGTGGCTGCGCTGGTTTGCGTAGCAGGTGTCTTTGTGTATACGAATCGAGCCAATGTTGTTGGCAAGCTTGTGGAAGCCAAGATCTCGCAATATCTTGAAAGCTCTGAGTATGTAGATGAATACTCAGTTGATGGAGTGACTTACAAAGATGGGCAGCTGAATATTCCTGAGCTATCTATGATGATCAAGGGAAACAGTGTGAAGCTTGCAGCACAGGCGACAGGCGTGAATCCTGAAGCAAAAACAGCTGAAAAGCTCGTGATCAGCGGCATCAGCATAGATAATGAAAGCCTCTTTTCTTGCAGTATAGAGAGTATTAGCTTTGATGGGCTTGATTTTATGCAAACTGAGACACTGCTTGAGACTGCCTCTCTAGTGAACAACCCATTTGCTTTCCAAAGAGCGGATGTGGCTAATATGGCCTGTAAAACGCCCGATAATGTTGCTCTCACTATGGAATCCGCTTCAGCAGAAGGCCCTTTTCCTGCTGGAGATGAGATACCTGCTAAATCAAGCATGGTTATCTCCAATATACTGATAGATATGATGGGCACAAGCGTGCGAATCCCAGAAATACGTGGGGGAGAGCTTTATGACGCGAGCACAGATATTGTCAGCGCTGCATATGAGCCAGTACTCGTGGAAGGCCTATTTGTGCTGGAGATGGAAGCCAAGATGGCGGACTATAGCAAATTTATAAAGCAATATGCACAAGATCCGCTAAACACGAGCATCTCATTTTCATACATGCGCTTTAAGCTTGATGACAAAGGCTTTTCGGATACGATGTTTGCGACATTAGGCGCGATGACAGGTGTTGACGCAGCCAGCGCGCAGCAGACTATGGAGATGCAGATAGCAGGCAACACTACGGATTTTGTAGATAATTATGACAACGGCCTAGCTATACAGCAGGCACTGGTCAACTATGTGCGCCAGCCAGATAGCATTGAGTTTGTATTGGCACCAGATGAGCCAGTGGTATTTTCCACAGAAACAGCTGAGGATATAATGCTATATCTAGCAGACTATGGCATGTCAATATCTGTGAATGGTGGCGA
>JAITWL010000073.1 GCA_031285285.1 Deferribacteraceae bacterium
CACCACAGAGCCTTTCACCAGCCCACCGCCAAGCACAAGATCGAGCTCGTCTATGCCAGTGTGGAAGCGTATTGTTTCCACACCTTTGACATCGCTCATGCTGATAGGGCTTGCTGTCGGCTGATAATGGGCGATGCCGCTGCCACCAAAGCTTGTGGACTTGGCCTCCACCACTTCTTCCACAAAGCTATTCCATGCGCCACAATCAGAGCATTTGCCCTGCCACTTTGCTGAAAATGAGCCGCAGTTGCTACATACGTAGCGTGTCTTAGCCTTGGCCATTGATAAAGTCCCTCAGCTCGTCTGTTATGCGTATCGGCCGCCCTGCTTTGCCATCGTATAGCGCATGCTCAGTGTAGCCAGTGGCGCATAGCGTGCCACTGCCATTACGTAGCTCATAATCCACACGAAATTTCACTTTGCCAGCCTCAAGGAAGCGAGCAGTGACGATAAGCGTATCATCAAGCAGCACTGGCTTGATATATTGCACATGAGCACCAATTAGCAGATACTGTATGTTGCGCTTCATATCACGCACAAAAATATCGCGCACTAGCTCCACACGTGCGACCTCCATATAGGAGAGATACATCGCATGGTTGACATGGCCGTATGCATCTAAATCGCAGAAGCGGACTTGAATTTTTGCATTGATTTCTTTCATTTATGAATAGTCCTTTGTTCTTATTTTTATGAATAATACTGCATTATTGAGCAACACACAAGTGAAGAAAAGATCGGGTTTTCACCCATTAGCTAACAACCAACAAAAAAAGATACAAAAAAATAAAAAAAGCCTTGCAAAGCTGAGCAAAAGGTACTATATTCCCTACCTGTCCTAGTAGGATATGTGATGGAAACAAACTCTCGAATGCGCTCCCCTTTAGCGCTTCGGATGTATGTCAGAGAGCGAGTTTTCGACAGATTTTTTAATAAATCAATGTGTAAGTTTGTAATAATATAATGTATCAGGAGGTGTCCGTTGCCGACGCTGAATCAGTTAGTTAGACATGGCAGGATGGCTATCACTAAGAAAACAAAATCGCCTGCTTTGCAAGAGAATCCTCAGAGACGTGGAGTATGTGTGCGTGTGTACACTACTACCCCAAAGAAACCGAACTCGGCTTTACGTAAAGTAGCCCGTGTCCGTCTATCAAATGGCATAGAGGTGACAGCGTATATCCCTGGGATAGGCCATAACCTACAAGAGCACTCAGTGGTGCTGGTGCGTGGCGGCCGTACAAAAGACTTGCCAGGTGTAAGATACAAGATAGTCCGCGGCGCAAATGATGCTGCTGGCGTGGCTAAAAGAATGAAGTCCCGTTCAAAATACGGCGCGAAACGCCCTAAATAGCTTAATTACAGTAACCGCCTTTTGTAAGGCGGAGTAACGTAAGCCTTCGCTTGAAGGCAAGTTTATTAGCAACTGTCAATTCTTTGTTAGAATTGTCATATTAAAAGGAATTAAATAATGGCACGCAGAAGAGTAGCTAAAAAACGTGAAGTACTTCCTGATCCTATATATAAAGAAGTGCTTATCACAAAATTTGTCAATAGCCTGATGTATTCTGGCCGTAAGAGCACGGCAGAAGGTATATTCTATCAGGCGCTGGATCTGATCAAAAGCCGTAGCGGCGAAGAGGGCGTGGAAGTATTCCGCAAAGCTCTAGAAAACATTCGTCCGATACTGGAAGTGAAATCCCGCCGTGTGGGCGGTGCCACATATCAGGTGCCAATAGAAGTGCGACCAAATCGTCGCCAAGCTCTCTCGATCAAATGGCTGATCAATGCGGCGCGTAGCCGCAAAGAGCGCACCATGACTGAGCGCCTTGCTGGTGAAATCCTAGACGCAGCCGCAGGTAAAGGTAACGCGATGAAGAAACGTGAGGACACTCACCGTATGGCGGAAGCAAACCGCGCGTTTGCACACTTCCGCTGGTAGAAGCAGTTAGTACCGAGGATATAATATAATGCCCAGAAATAAATCACTAGATATGATGCGTAACATTGGCATCATGGCCCACATTGATGCAGGCAAAACCACAACCACAGAACGCATACTGTATTACACAGGCGTGACCCATAAGATTGGCGAAGTGCATGATGGTGCAGCCACAACTGACTGGATGGAGCAAGAGCGCGAGCGCGGGATCACTATCACGTCCGCTACTGTGCAGTGCTTTTGGAAAGATCATCTAATTAACGTTATCGACACCCCAGGACACGTAGACTTCACAATCGAAGTTGAGCGTTCACTGAAAGTGCTTGATGGCGCCGTTGCAGTGTTCTGCGCAGTTGGCGGCGTTCAGCCTCAATCAGAGACTGTATGGCGTCAGGCTGATAAATACAAAGTGCCACGTATGGCCTTTGTCAATAAAATGGATCGCACAGGCGCAAACTTTAAGCGTGTTGTTGATATGATGAAATCGCGCCTTGGCGCTAGACCGCTAATTATAGCGCTGCCTATCGGTGCTGAGGATAAATTCCAAGGCGTTGTAGACCTTGTGAAGATGCAATCTATCATCTGGCATGGCGAAGAGCTTGGCGCAAAATATTCTTATGGCGATATCCCTGCAGATATGCTGGAAGAGGCTAAAGCCGCCCGCCTAGAGATGGTGGAAACTGTTACTGAAGCTGATGAAAAGCTGATGGAGAAATACCTCGAAGGCGAAGAATTGACAGAGGCTGAAATCAAAGGCGCTATTCGTAAAGGCACTATTGATAGGCTCTTTACCCCAGTTATATGCGGCAGCTCCTTCAAAAACAAAGGTGTGCAGCTTCTGCTCGACTGCGTTATAGAATATATGCCATCTCCATTGGATATCCCACCGATAGCTGGTGTGGATCAAAAAGGCAATGAAATAGTTCGCGAAACTAGCGATGAAGCACCTTTTGCTGCGCTAGCGTTTAAAATCATGACTGACCCATTCATGGGGCAGCTGACATATTTCCGCGTATACTCTGGCGTGCTGGAAGCGGGCAACTACGTGCTGAACTCCACCAAGGATAAGAAAGAGCGTATAGGCCGTCTGTTGAAAATGCACTCTAACAAGCGTGAAGATATTAAAGACATACTCGCTGGCGACATTTGCGCCACAGTGGGCTTGAAATATACTACCACTGGCGATACACTTTGCGATGAAGATAAGCCCGTGATCCTTGAGTCAATGGATTTTCCAGAGCCTGTTATTCAGGTTGCTATTGAGCCTAAGACTAAAGGTGACCAAGATAAGCTTGGCATCGCGCTGCAAAAACTTGCGCAAGAAGACCCAACTTTCCGAGTTTCTTCAAACGAAGAGACTGGCCAGACTATTATTGCTGGTATGGGCGAGCTACACCTTGAGATTCTGGTGGATCGCATGATGCGCGAATTTAAAGTGGAAGCAAATGTTGGCGCTCCTCAGGTTGCTTATCGTGAGACTATCCGCAATAAAGTGGAAATCGAAGGCAAATACATCAAGCAATCTGGCGGCCGTGGTAACTATGGTCACGTATGGCTGATAGTTGAGCCACAAGAAGCTGGCGCTGGCTTTGTATTTGAAAATAAACTCGTGGGCGGCTCTATTCCAAAAGAATATGTGCCAGCTATTGAAAAAGGCGTTGTGGAAGCTATGGATTCGGGCGTTATGGCTGGTTTCCCTGTAGTGGATATCAAGGTGACTGTATTTGATGGCTCTTACCACGATGTGGACTCGAACGAAATGGCGTTTAAAATTGCGGCTTCTATGGCTCTTAAAGATGGTATGCGCAAGGCAAAAGCCATGCTGCTAGAGCCTATCATGAAGGTGGAAGTTGTCGTGCCTGATGAATATATGGGCGATGTTATGGGCGATTTGAGCTCACGCCGTGGCCGTATCGAAGGCATGGACATGCAAAATAACGCACAGATAGTGCGTGCGATGGTTCCATTGAAAGAAATGTTTGGCTATGCCACTTCTCTGCGTTCGTTTACTCAGGGTCGTGCGACATATACTATGGTCTTCAATAAATATGAAGAAGTGCCAAATAGCATTGCTGAAGAAATCGCAAAAAGCAGAGCATAAACAGTGGCAGGGTCTGCCCGCCCAATTATATTGTGTGATTTAAAAAAATTAAAATATCGGAGTTTAAAAAATGGCTAAAGAAAAGTATTCATCAAGCAAGCCGCACGTAAACGTAGG
>JAITWL010000008.1 GCA_031285285.1 Deferribacteraceae bacterium
TCATCTTCTTTCTCACCCATTTCGGCCACCACAGCCTCGCAGGCTCTGCGCATATCTTGCAGTTTCACTATTTTTGGATTATTCGCCACCTCTGGGCGCACTAGATTAAAGCGCTTTAGCAGATCATTAATCTGTGTCACGGTCTCCAGCAGTCGCACTTTCTCCTTGCGGATTTTCTCCACAGCTGGATCGATATAATATTTAGTACCTAGGTAGATATTAAATTTTGAATTGCCCTGAGTGCCCAGTTGCTTGGCGCTCACCTCAGAAAAAGCCCGCAGCACGCCGCCAGCCACTATGCCTTCGCCCGCTGTGGCATCAATATTGCCGCCCGCATACAGATCGCTATTATAGACATATTTTTTGATCACAATATCGCCGCGTGCTTGTATATGCGCTTTTTCAGCATAACCAATAGTAGCATTGCCTTTAGCCATGAATAGGTTATTTTCATTGCCCTTGATGCCTGTTTTCACTATGAGATCATTATGGGCTATTATCTCGCAATCGCCGCAGATGCCGTCCACGATGACATCGCGCTTGGCTTCCACGCGAAAGCCCGATAGCACATCACCTTTCACATGCACTGTGCCAGAGAAACTTATATTGCCAGTGGAAAAATCCACATCTTTCTTAACAAAGAGCACCTGATGCACCGAAAGCACGTTGCTTTTGAATTCGATATAGCCATCCTGCAAGGCCACATATTGTGTGCCTAGCGGATTAAGCATCACCCCTTCACCTTGGAAAATCTCTATATCCTTGCCAGGTGTGGGGCGGATCTCCACATTCTTCACACTCATGCCGCGTACACCCATAGTGGCAGGGCGTTTAGAGATCAGCACATCGCCTTTTCTAGCATGGGAGATATTATCAATGTTTTTGTAATCCACCTTGCCATCAGCCCCAATCTTGGGCTTTTTATCCACATCGCTGAATTGCAGCATGATCACAGCATCTTTGCCTGCATGCGGCTCTATGCCTTTGGCTATCAGCTCGTGCTCCACCACTATCCCTCGCTCATGGCGGTCAGCAATCTTTTTCACTGCTTCGGTATCAAGATTCACTGACACACCATCTTCCGCAATAGCCGCAAAAATTTCTTCCTCTGTCATGCCATTGCCTGTGCCTATCGGCGGATAGATGGAGAGATAGCCCTCAATAGAATTCTTTTCTAGCGTTATAAACACTTTTGAATCATAGCGACGGCCAGAGTCGTCAACATTTATCAATATATTGCCGCGCGGATCAGTGCTCTGCTTAAAATCGTCTGTACCGATATTATAGACTTTCGACAAGATGCCAGTCATATTTCCAATATCTTTTGGCTCAAATGTGATAGTTCGCATGGCTTACCTCATTCCTTGCTTAGCGGCAGCTTGATATGAAAGAGTGTATAGCGCCCCTCAGCTGAACGCAGCTTGATGCTGCCATGATGCGCCTTGATCACATCAGAAACGATGCTTAGCCCTAGCCCTGTGCTCTTTGCCTTATCAAAGCCTTGAAACGGCTTAAAAATCGAGTTCTGTATGCGCTTAGGTATGCCCTTGCCGTTGTCACATACTGATATCTGCGCATATGCACCCTTCTTGCGGCAGCGGACAAGCACCTCGCCTTTCTCATCTATCGCCTGCACTGCATTGTTGATAAGATTAAAAATAACGCGGAATAGCCGCTCTTCATCAGCGTCAATTTCTATTGCGCCGCCCTTGATCTCGCTACGCACAGATATATCGGTGTATTTGAGCGACATATTGATTTCTCTAGCCACTTGCTGGCAGAGCCCGCCTAGCTCAAAGTGGTTATAATCAAGCGTCATCTTCTGCTTGGAATAGTCAAGCATATCATTGGCAAGATTTTGCACGCGCGATATCTCGGAGCGTATGGCTAGGAAATATTCATTGATGGTGGATACTGATGGATCATCCTCCACAAGCGTAAGGTAGGATTCCACTATGCCAAGCATATTGCGGATATCATGCACTATGGATGAGCGTATAAGGCCGATGGTCTTGAGTCGCTCGGCCTGCATCAGCTGAGAATAGAGGCTATTGCGCTCCACAGCCAGCGCACACTGGGCAGCAATATATTCGGCTATCTGCCGATCGGTATCATCAAAAAAGTCATTGTCTTTATCGGTCATATTGAGTACGCCGATAATTTCACGGCTACCGCTACATATAGGGATGGAGAGATAAGAAGTGGCCTCATATTCGTTATTGGCACCTGCTGCATGATTCACAAGCACAGGAGTGCCAGTCTTCGCCACAGTGCCCGTGATGCCCTCGCCAAGATGCAATTCCACCTCGCTATGAGGCGAAAAACCAGCGCAAGCGCGCAGATTCACAGTGCTATCGCTATTTTTCAGAAATACCGACACACGGCTGACACCCACATATTTTTTGGCCGCCTCGACAATCTCTGTCAGTATCTCATCAAGCTGCACAGGAGAATTCATCTTATGAGCAATCTCCAGCAGAGTGGATAAAAGCCGGGCTTGTCTCTCAGGGCTTTCCATAATGGTTCTCCTAATAAATCACAACTCAGTCATTCTTACAGTGTAGCATAGATAAAATAATTTAAAAATCTAAAATTTTTTAGAATGGAAGAAATTGAGTCAAGCCCGCTAAACCACCTGTCCAAGCAGGCTTATAGATATTTCGTAACGTCATAGCGTTAAATGCAGCAAGACTTTGATCAAAAAAGAATAGAACAACCCTGAATTTAAGTACTTTTTCTTGACAAATAGCACACTTGTAAATAAAATCGCAAAAATTCTTTTCATTTTGAGGGTTGTGTATGAACGGTTTATTAATGCTTCTGATCTCTTTTGTTATTTTTCTTGCGGCCTACATGCTTTATGGGCGTTGGTTAGCTAAGAAATGGGGCGTCGACCCTAAGGCGCCAACCCCTGCGCACACTATGAAAGACGGTGTGGACTATGTGCCAGCCAATAAGAGCGTGGTTTTTGGTCACCAATTTGCCTCTATCGCTGGCGCTGGGCCTATCAATGGGCCAATCATCGCGGCCATGTTTGGCTGGCTGCCTGTGCTGCTATGGATTATCTTTGGTGGCATCTTCTTTGGCGCAGTGCAAGATTTTGCGTCCATGTATGCCTCTGTGAAAAATAAGGGCAAGACTATAGGCTATATCATTGAGCTTTACATCGGTAAAACAGGCAAGCGTCTTTTTCTGATTTTCACATGGCTCTTTTCGATACTTGTCGTTGCAGCTTTTGCCGATATCGTAGCTGTCACATTCAATGGCTTTGCGGCTGATAATACGCAGATAGTGGCTAATGCCTCTGTGGCGACCACTTCTATTTGCTTCATCATCGCAGCCTTGCTATTAGGCGCGCTTCTGCAAAAGCTCAAGCTCACTGGCTATATCTCGGCCGCTGTAGCTATAGGCTTTCTTGTGGTCTGCATCGCTATAGGCTTGAATTTTCCACTATTTATGGCTAAGGGCTTCTGGCTCTACTTTGTTTTTGCTTATATTTTTGTGGCTTCAGTAATGCCTGTGTGGATGCTATTGCAGCCGCGCGACTATCTCAATGCCTTTCTGCTGGTATTCATGATAGTGGCCGCCTTTGCTGGGGTAATCATCGCTAATCCTGAGATGAATCTGCCAGCGTTCACAGGTTTTGAAGTGAATAACATGCCAATGTTTCCAATACTTTTTGTAACGGTAGCTTGCGGTGCTGTGAGCGGCTTTCACGCACTGGTATCTTCGGGCACAGCATCTAAGCAGGTGAATAACGAGCGCGATATGCTGCCAATCTCTTTCGGCGGGATGCTCTTAGAATGTATACTCGCCGTACTCGCGCTGGTGGCTGTTGGCGCGCTTGCTGTGAATGGCAAAGTGCCTGCTGGCTCACCTCCAACAATTTTTGCGCAAGCTATAGCAGGCTTTTTGACAAGCGCTGGCCTGCCAGAGCAGCTGATATTCACGCTGATCACGCTTGCTGTATCGGCTTTTGCGCTCACATCGCTTGACTCCGTTGCTCGTGTGGGCAGGCTTGCCTTCCAAGAGCTCTTCACAGATGCTGATGCGGCAAAAGGCGAGACAAGCACCATCACAAAAGTCCTTGGTAATCGCTTTGTGGCAACCTTCTTGACGCTATTTATGGCCTATCTGCTGGCTCAGCGCGGCTATCAGAATATATGGCCGCTATTTGGATCTGCTAATCAGCTCTTAGCAGCGCTTGCGCTCATAGCCTGTGCAGTATTCTTGAAAAGCACCAAGCGCGAAGGTAGAATGATGTATCCACCAATGCTTATCATGCTCTGCGTCACTTTCACAGCGCTTGGGCTGACGATCTACACGCTTATTAGCAAGATAGGTGGCGATTTTGCAATGGCTAGTGATGGCCTGCAGCTGATATTTGCCGTGCTCCTACTCGGCCTAGGCGTGTTGGTGGCTGCATCTGGCATAAAAAAGCTCTCAAGTAGGTAATAAGAATAAATTTACATTATTCGTAATTATTGATTGACTTTATTCTGCTGGTTTGCTATAAGAGCTTTCTTGTTTACCTCGATAGCTCAATCGGCAGAGCAGGGGACTGTTAATCCCAAGGTTGATGGTTCGAGTCCATTTCGAGGTGTATAATGCAAGGCTTAGGGCTTCCAGAGAAATCTTGGAAGCCTTTTTAATTTGCTTATTTTTAAGCTTTTATCGTCTTGTGAGTTCCTTAGAGATTTTCTGAAAGCCAGTATTTATGACAGTAAGGAGATACTGTCATGGCTTTAACAGATGAGGTGTCATCTCAGCGAGCATGGCAGAGCAACTGATTAATCCAATGGTATTTTTGAGCAGTAATTTTATCCGCTTCGCGGCCTAATAAAAGCCTATACTTACGGCTTTCTTAGCGGGGGTATAAATATTTTTTAAATATTCTGCAAAATAGTATTGACA
>JAITWL010000104.1 GCA_031285285.1 Deferribacteraceae bacterium
ATGCTGGTGCGAAGAATATGACTGGTGGGCGGCTATATAGCCATGCGCTAAAGGCAATTATCCCCGACTTTGTCTCCACTGCGCCTATCGAACGGCGCGTCACGCGGGAGCGCATCAGCATGATCACTGAGAGCGGCATCACCTCGCTTGATTATGCCTCCACAAAGCTTGCCCAGCAAGGCAAAGATTCGTATGTTGTGCTGCGCGGTGTATTTGATGGCTGGCTCATGAGCCAGGCACAGGCGGCTGGCGCTAAGCTGCTCACGAGCACTCGTGTGGATGATTTTGTCTGGAAAGATGGCAAGGTGGCTGGTGTCATCGCTGCTGGCAAAGAGCTGCTTGCCGATGTTGTGATCCTTGCTGATGGCGCAGGCTCACTGCTGGTGGAAAAATGCGGCTTGCGCAAAGAAAAAGTCTCAGCCCAGCATATGGCTGTCGGTGTGAAGGAGACTATCAGGCTTGACGAAAAAACTATAGAAGATCGCTTCAACTTGAATGCTGGCGATGGCATGTGTTGGCTATTTGCTGGCAGCCCAACAGATGGCAAGAGCGGCGGCGGCTTTATATACACTAATAAAGATTCAATATCGCTTGGCATAGTTGTCACCCTTGCCGAATTTGAGCGGGATGGGCGCTGCCTAAACGATCTCTTGGAAGATTTTAAGCAACACCCAGCCATACGCCCACTTATCAAAGATGGCAAAGTGACAGAATATTCTGGGCATATGGTGCCAGAGGGCGGCATAGCGATGATGCCAGAGCTATTTGGCGATAATGTGCTAGTGACAGGCGATGCTGCAGGGCTTGTGATAAATATGGGCTACACTGTCCACGGCATGGATTTAGCGATAGGTTCAGCAGCATGTGCGGCAAAGGCCGTGATCCATGCTAAGAAGCAAGGTAATTACAATAAAGCAACACTAGCAAAATATAAAGAGCTGATGGATGAGAGCTTTGTGATGCAAGAGATGCAGCAGGTGAAAAATTTTCCATCATTTATGATCAATACGCCTCGCATATTTAGTGGCTATCCTGAGCTTGTCGAAAATGCTATGGCAAATCTATTCTTGGTTGATGATAGCGCGCCGATCTCGTTATTTAAGAAAATTATGACAAATATCCGCTATGTTGGCCTATTTACAATCCTAAAAGATGCTTGGAAAGGAGTGCGATCATTATGAGCAAATTTACCACTGTGGAAGAGAAATTAAGCAACAATACATATAATGCAGATAGAGATTTTGTGCATATTGAGCTAAACCCAAAGGCAAAGCTGGTGGATATCATGGTGCTTGTGTGTGCTTGCCCAGCAGGCTTGTATAAATATGATGAAGTCACAGATAAGCTAAATTTTGACCACACTGGCTGCCTCGAATGTGGCAGCTGCCGCATCTTATCAGAGGGCAAAGTGGTCAAAAAATGGTGCTTTCCAAATGGTGGGAAGGGGAGTGAGTATAAATTAGGCTAATTGCTTGCGACAACTGAGTCGATCAATACCCACGTGCACTAAAGCTTATGCGTCCGCCTGTTAGCTCGCCATCTTGCTTCACTAGGCGCACGATGAAGCCCTTGCGGCTGACTTCGCGCACCTGTGGCACGCAGAATTCTGGTGTCACAAAGGCTGTGACATGCACTTGCGGACTGCCATGAAATATTTTCTTGAAGCACACTTCTGTGTCTATCGCGGCCACGTCAGCCTCACCACTTTCCACCAGATCTGCCATATCGCAGGTGAGCACATGCTCTAGCACGTGGATGTTGTGTATCTCCGCAGTCTTATTGATTTTTAGCCGCAGAAGCATCTCCCGAAAGCTATAATCCCCCTGCACAAAGCTCTGCCAAGGTGCGAAGCCCCAAGCGCTAGATTTCGCAAGGTTATCCGCAAAAATCTCGTCATTAGTGCCAGTCTTCAATATAGCAAGATCGCTGATAACGCCCGTGGCACAGGGCAAATAGTCATTAACCATTCTAGTACCTCCATTTATTTTTTTTTTGCACGCGTTTAGCTATGATTGTATATATTATACGCTATTATTGCATAGATAGTCAAGCAGATTATGCTGGATTGCTGAATTTGGGAAAAATTTTGTGGTACTGTAACCTTATTCCAATTCTAAATTAAAGTTTCCATAATCCTGAATCCTAGATTGCTTCGCAGAGCCTCGCAATTATCTACAGCGCACTGATATCTCGTGTGCAGTGATTATGAATGCTGCAAAAATCAAAAGCACCCAAGGTATGATAGCCATAGACATAGTTGGCTGCTTCACCAAGAAGCCTACAGCTGTAGGGATCACAATGCAGCCAGCCATATTTGCGCCCACCTGAAAGCCTGTGATCCTTTCTAGATTCGCTGTGCCTGCGCGCTTGGGGGTTTCGTGCATCATAGTGGGGTAAAGTGGCGCAAGGCCAAGGCCGATGAAGGCTAAAGCAGCTATAAACGCGACAGGTGTAGCTGTAGCAAAGATTATTGCTATGCCAATCAGCGCCATGCTAAGGCCGCCACGTATGATAGCCGCACCAGAAAAGCGATTGGATACTATGCCTATAAGGAAGCGGCCCGTCATCTGGCAACCCCAATACATTGTGATGGCTGCGCCTGCTGTGGCTAGGCTGCTGCCAAGCTCTGTTATCAAATATGAAGCGCCCCATAGCCCTATCACAGAATCCACACCCGGATATAGCATATAGAAGACCACTCCAGCAGCAGGGCTGATGAAACGCTTCTTTCCTGTAGTGTTATTGGTCTGCTGCGCTTCTTGAGCTACGCTATTGGCTGTTTTTTCATTTGGCCATATTTTCAAGCGTGACATAAAGAAAAGGCCAAAGCAGAGCTGGATCAGAAAGACTGATATATAGCCAGCGCGCCAAGGCATGCCTAATGCGAATATCGCTGTGAATACCATCGGACCGCCAGTCGCACCCATCCCCCAGCAGCCGTGGATCCAGTTCATCTGGCGGGCTGAATAATGCCTAGTCATAAAGGCGTTGACTGCCGTATCCACTGCGCCTTGGCCGATGCCAAAGAAGAGTGTGGCAAAGGCGATAGCATATATTGATGGCGCAAGCCCATAGCCAAGCATGGCAAAGGCTGTAGTGAGCGCGCAGACTGTCAATATCATGCCTGTGCTGATTCGTTTTAGCACTAAGCCTGTGGATAGGCTAGCCACAAAGGATACAATCGTGGTAAGCCCTACTAGCAGGCCAGCTGTCTCCAGCGGTACGCCAAAAGTAAGCTGCATCTGCGGCCATGCAACACCAAGGATGGTATCAGGAAGGCCTAGACTGATGAAGCCAATGTATAAAACTAATAAGAGCTGTCTGCGCTGTAATGCTGTGAAGTCCATTATATGCTCCTAAAATTTCGTACGCTAAAAAGCTGTGGATCACCCCGTCTTGCTTCGCAATCTACCCACTTCTAAAAGAAGGGGGGTATTCCAATTCTAAATTAAAGTTTCCATAATTCCGTCATTGCGAGGCCCTGCGAAGCAATCCAGCGTTCCTAATAATTGTCGGCCAGAGACCACATAATCCTGAATCCTAGATTGCTTCGCAGAGCCTCGCAATGACGAAGGATAAAGGTATATTTTATCAAGAATTGGAATTATACAGGCTCTTCGCTTTCGCCATCATCTTTCACTACAGCCACTGAGATAATCTCATCGCCATCGCGATCCATCAGTTTCACGCCCTGCGTATCTCTATTGAGCACTGATATATCTGATACGTGGAAGCGGATAGTCTTGCCATTCTTGGTGATTAGCATCACATCATCTGTGCTCTTCACTTGGATAGCGCCCACTATTGCGCCTGTTTTCTCGGTGATCTTGGCCAGCTTGAGGCCGCTGCCGCCTCTGCTCTGCTCGCGATAGTCGTTGATAGCTGTGCGCTTGCCATAGCCATTGGCTG
>JAITWL010000138.1 GCA_031285285.1 Deferribacteraceae bacterium
TACTTTTTTTATTGGAAAATAAGAATTGGCGGTGCATAACCCGTGCATACTCCCCTTCTTTTCAGGAAGGGGGTATATTTTGTTATATTATGGTCTAATCCATGCTCTAGACTTGCGTACAGCTCGCTGCCAATTCATCAGCATGCTGTCGCGTTTAGCGGCATCCATCTTTGGCTCAAAGCGTCTATCAACTTGCCATTGCTTGGCTATCTCATCGATTGAGCTCCAGAAGCCCACTGCGAGCCCTGCCAAGTATGCTGCGCCAAGCGCTGTTGTCTCAATGCATTTTGGCCGTACCACAGGCACGCCTAGTATATCAGCTTGGAATTGCATCAGCATATTATTAGCCGAAGCGCCGCCATCCACGCGCAATTCGCTGAGTGACACGCCTGAATCTTCCATCATGGCTGCCAGCACATCTGCTGTCTGGAAGGCTATGCTCTCAAGCGCTGCGCGGGCGATATGCGCCTTAGTAGTGCCGCGAGTCAAGCCCACCATAGTGCCGCGAGCATAAGGATCCCAATGCGGCGCGCCTAAGCCTGTGAAGGCTGGCACAAGGTAAGTGCCGCCAGAATCTGGCACTTGAGCTGCAAGAGCTTCCACATCGCTTGATTTTTGGATGATGCCAAGCCCATCACGTAGCCACTGCACCACTGCTCCGCCAATAAATACGCTACCTTCGAGGCAGTAATCCACTTTATTATTGACCTTCCAGCCGATGGTGGTGATCAAATTATTTTCTGAAGGCACGGCATCCGCGCCAGTATTGAGCAGCAGGAAGCAGCCTGTGCCGTAAGTATTCTTAGCCATGCCTTTCTTATGGCAAGCTTGGCCAAAAGTCGCAGCTTGCTGGTCGCCTGCGATGCCTGCTATGGCTATCTCGCCGCCAAAGAGGCTAGCGGTAGTTTTGCCATACACTTCGCTAGAAGATTTCACTTCTGGCAGAATATTAGCTGGCACATTCAAAATTTTCAGCAGCTCCTCATCCCACTTACCCTCTTTGATGTTATACATCAGCGTGCGCGAAGCATTTGATGGGTCAGTGATATGGCATTTGCCATCGGTGAGCTTCCACACGAGCCAAGTGTCGATAGTGCCAAAGGCTAGCTCGCCTTTTTCAGCTTTTTGACGTGCGCCTGGCACATTATCCAAGAGCCAAGCCACTTTTGTGCCGCTAAAATAGGCATCAATGATGAGCCCTGTTTTATCTTTGAATATCGCCTCATGGCCTTTATTTTTAATCTGGTTGCAGAAAGCTGCTGTACGCCTATCTTGCCATACTATAGCATTGGCGATAGGTTTGCCAGTCTTGCGATCCCAGATAACGGTAGTCTCGCGCTGGTTAGTGATGCCTATTGCTGCGATATCATCAGCCTTAGCGCCAGCTTTGGCCATCACTTCAGATGTGACACCTATCTGTGTAGACCAGATTTCTTCTGCATCATGCTCCACCCAGCCATCATCAGGGAAGATCTGACGAAACTCTTTCTGCGCAACATGTGCGATGCTGCCATCTTTGGTGAATAAAATAGCCCTTGAGCTAGTAGTTCCTTGATCTAAAGCAAGTATATATTTCATACCCCTATCCTCCCTATATTTTCTTCATCTTCATAACTTTGCCGACTGTGCAATCATAAAATTTTGCGCCAAATATGCCGCCAAGTGATGTGGCCACAATAGGCACGACAAAGTTACCATTTGCAAAGCCGCTATCAGCAAAGTTTGCAACAGCTGTGAATAAGCGTGGGCCAAAATCCCTTGCAGGGTTGATAGCATAGCCATGCATACCACCAAAGCTCATGCCTATAGCCACAACAATTAAGCCAACGACGAAGGGCGACATGCCACCTGCTGGCGTGTTATTCTCATCACCAACAGCCAAAATCAAAGCCATCAACAGCGCAGTGCCCACAAATTGGTCTACAAAACCAGACATAGAAGTAAAAGTTTCATTTGGCACATATGGAGAAGTGGCAAAAATGCCTGTAAAGCCAACTGGAAAATCTCCAACTGGTGCTTGCACTCTCATCTGTGTGTAAAATACAGCATACACTATGCCCGCCGCTATAAATGCACCTAAGATCTGAGCTACGATATAGTAACCTACCTTGCACCAAGGGAAGCGCCCTGTGGCTGCAAGCCCTAGCGTGACAGCTGGATTGAGATGAGCACCGCTGATCTTTCCAGATATGTAGATGCCAAAGGTGACCCCAAGACCCCACGCCCACGTGATATTGTCGTAGCCACCCTTGTTGCCATCAAATAGCACCACAAGCGCCACCACGCCCAAGCCAAAGAGGATCAGAACCATCGTCCCCACGACTTCTGCCATAAACTCCTGAGACTTTGTGTACATAAAACATATACCTCCATCAAAAAATATAGATGACATAAAAAAGCGCAACTAACGGCTATGTAAGATTTTATCTATCTGTTTATATATAGTTATATATCTGTAAAAGAATGATTGTCAATAAATTATTTTTAGGTGAATGGTAAGGAGAGCGGGCGACCGAATCGATCGCCCGCTTATGTGTAGTATGGAAAAAACTAATTTTGCTTATTCAATCACGCCTGCTTTGCGCAGAGCCTCATCTATAGCAGGGTTAACTACCACGCCCTCTTCTATAGCTTGGGCACGTTTTTTCTCGTAGGCCAGCTTCTTTTCTGTGCCTTCGATTATTTTATCCAGATACATTGGCGGAATCACCACCACGCCATTCACATCGCCCACAATATAATCACCTGGCAGCACAGGCACTCCGCCTATGCAGATGGGCTCGCCTATCTCGCCTGGGCCATCTTTATCGCCCACAGCTGGTGTGATAAATTTATAGAATACTGGAAACTGCTTTTCGCGCAGATCCTGTATATCCCTTATGCCGCCATCTATCACGATGCCGCCGATACCCTTCTTGAAAGCTGATGAGGCCATCAAGTCGCCCATTATCGAATTGTTATTGCTGCCACAAGTATCCACCACGATGATATCTCCAGCCTTTGCTAAGCCTATAGCCTTATGCAGCATGAGATTATCGCCAGGCCGTAGGCGTACAGTGAATGCTGGCCCTGCTATGCTGATGCTATCAAGTATTGGTTTAATCTCAGGGGCAACAGTGTTAAACCTATTCAAGCCATCGCTCAATGCTGGTGTGCCAAAATTTTTAAGCTTTTCAAAAACTTCAGCACTCGCTGTGCAAGGCGGTATTTCCCTTATGCTAAAGCCAATTTTACCTGTTTGTTTAGACATTGCTCACCTTCCTTGATTTTGATAGAAAATTGCACACAATTATCAGCAATATAGTCACTCCCAGCCCAGCAAAGTTTAGCGCAATAGGCTTAGACAAGAATAGGAGTATTGCACATGGGAAGATGACTAGCCGTGCCCACACGGGCAATTTCACTCCTGCCCAGCCGATCACAGCTACTGCCAATATGATACAGCCAATTATCGCTGTGCCAATCGTCCAAGCAATCAGCCCCGCCGAACCTTCTAACAAGAGTGCGCTTTCGTACACAAATATGAATGGGATGATAAAGCCTGTGCTTGCGAGAAGCATTGCATCTCGACCCGTCGTCCACAACCCCGATTTTGCGATACTGGCCGCCGCAAAGACGGACAAAGCCACAGGTGGAGTGATGGTGGAAAGAGCTCCATAATATAGGATAAATAGATGCGCAGCCATAGTTGATGCGCCCATCTGCACCATAGCAGGAGCCACAAGCACTGCCAATATCATGTATGCCGCACTAGTAGGCAAGCCCATGCCAAGTAGCAAGCTTGTGCACATTGATAGAATCAGTGCAATCATCAAGCTACCATTTGCAAGGCCAGTGATGATGCCCGAAATCTTTAGCCCAAGGCCAGTGATATTGATCACATCCATGATTATGCCAGCCATGATACAAGCCGCAGCGATAGGCGCTATGCCTGCAACAGCGCTTTTCAATGCGCCTGCTATCCTATGGATAGTCATTGCCTGCCGATTCATGATGAAGCCTATGATAAGTGCTGCTACAATAGCGAAAAAGCCCGAGCGCTTCACGCTATAATTCATCAGGAGTAAGCCCATCAGCACAATCAGTGGGATAAAGAACGGCCAGCCTTGCTTTAGCACTGTGAAGAATTTTTTCACCTGATCTTCTCTTGCCGCAGGGATATTATCTTTGCGTGCTGTGAGGTAGACTGTAGATGAAAGAGTGACATAATAGAGTGCAGCAGGCACAAAGGCCGCAAGACAAATTGCAGAATACTTGATGCCTGTGACTTCGCTCATCAAGAAGGCCACAGCACCCATTACAGGCGGCATAATCTGCCCGCCAGAGCTTGATACGGCCTCTATTGCACCAGCCATAGAAGGCTGATAACCGACCTTCTT
>JAITWL010000170.1 GCA_031285285.1 Deferribacteraceae bacterium
TAATTCCTTACGTTCTTTGGTAGTATTCATTTGTCCCTTACTCCTTTTGTGTTTATTGGTATCGTTAAACCTTTTATAACATAGACGGAGGATAGGGACATCATTTATTACAATTTATATTTCTTAAAATTCATGATTAAACTACTTGCTTTCCCAAAAAATTTAAGGTATACTCATTAAATAATAATTATATAAAAGGTGCGCTAAAATAGTCGCATAACATAAAAAGGGGTTGCCTTATGGAGACAAACTTTTTAGATAAACTTTTAGCCGATGCACGCCCGCTTGCTTTCAAAGGGCAAGTGGCAAATTATATACCCCTTTTAGGCTTGGCCGATCCTCAAAAGCTTGGGCTCTGCGTGGCTGAGCCTGATGGCGCTTTGATTAGCAGCGGCGACTGGCAGGAGCGTTTCAGCATTCAGAGTATTTCTAAAATTTTGGTTTTCACCCTGAGCCTTATAGATTCTGGCTTTGACAAAGTTTTGGAAAAAGTTAGCATTGAATCAACCGATGATGCTTTTAACTCCATCGTAAATCTTGAAACAAAAAACAACCATCGCCCATTAAATCCCTTAATAAATGCTGGCGCTATCGTCTGCTTGACCTTAATTGATGGCAAAAATATGCACGAAAAATTCACACGTGTTCTAGAATTTACTCGTCTTTTAGCGAGAAATAGTAGCATAGAGGTGGATGAGGACATTTATCTTTCAGAGAAGGCAACCGCGGCCAGAAACCGCGCTTTGACTTATTATATGCTGAGCACTGGGGCTATTGAAGGGGATGTTGAGGCGATTTTAGATGCATATTTTCGCATCTGCTCTATGATGGTGACTTGTGCGGATTTAGCTCGCATTGCCTTAGTCTATGCCCAAGGTGGCGCGGGATTTTTCCCAAAAGAAATCGCAAGGACTGTAAAAGCGGCTATGTGTGTGTGCGGCATGTATGATGAATCAGGGCAAGTGGCTGTGGAAGTGGGCTTGCCTACCAAAAGCGGAGTAGGCGGTGGGCTACTCTCTGTTGCCCCAAATCGTTTTGGCATTGGCATCTATGGCCCTGCGCTTACAGATAAAGGCAGTAGCGTAGCTGGTTTGGAAGTGCTCAAAAAGCTGAGCAAAGAATTGGATTTGAGTATATTTTAATATTTTCTTAGGAGGTATACTATGAACTACTTAGAAGTAGCCAACAGTCCCTTGATGTTTGCTTTGTGTGGAATCGTTATCGCTGTTGTTGTTGTGCAAGCCATTCTGTTCCTGCGCACGGCACTAAGGCGAGGTAAAGAATTGGGTATGGAGCCTGCTTTGATGAAAAAGGCCATGACCAATGCTGCCATTTTCTCGGTGATCCCATCGCTTCCTATCATCATCATGCTGATGGTGCTTTCAGTGCCTTTGGGTGAATATTTCCCTTGGTTACGCTTATCAGTGGTTGGCTCGGCGCTATATGAGAGCATGGCAGCTGATGCAGTGGCTAAAAGTTTTAACCTATCAGGCATCACCGATCCAGGCTTCACACTACCGATTTTCACCACTGCCATGTGGGTTATGACTATTGGTATTGTGTGGGGTATTATTTTCAATATCTTTTTTATGAAATCTTTGGATAAGTTTTCCAAAAAAGCCAAAGAATCTAACAATGCCTTTGTGCCTATTTTCTCTGCTGCTCTGTTTTTGGGTATGATGTCGATCATCTCTACGCCTTATATGGTGAATACAGACCGTGTGGTCGGGATTATTTCTTTTGTTTGTGCAGCTATAGGAGCCATGACATGTGGCAGTGTAGCAAAGGCTACAGGTATTCGTGCAATCAGTGAGTTTTCATTGCCCATCAGCCTGCTTATTGGCATGGCTGCTGCTGTTGTGTTTACTCAAGTTACGGTATAGGGAGGAAAGTCATGAATGATAATAATACTGAATTAAGCCGCCAGCAAGATCACGCTTTCACTGAGCGTATAAACTTTTTGGGGCGTTATACTAGCATCATTGCTCTTTTGGGCATGTTTTCTATACCTGTTATGGTCTCTATATTTTATGATATTGAGGTGAATTTTGGCGGAATGTTCGCCGTTGGTGTTGGCTTGATCGCCATGTTTGCCCCAATGGCTATAGTTGAGAACATATCCTATTATCCAGTCATGGGTGCTGGTGGCGTATATCTAAGCTGCATCTCAGGCAATATCATGAATATGAAGCTGCCATGTGCGCTATCAGGCATGAAGATTGCTGGAGTGGAGCCAGGCAGCGCTGGTGGCGATGTTATATCGATAATCTGTGTGGCTGTGTCGTCACTTGTCACTACGTTTATTTTATTTTTTGGTATGCTTGTGGTCGGCGAATTCCTTGCGCCACTGCTTTCGCACCCTGTGTTGAAGCCAGCTTTTGATAATATTATGCCTGCATTGATGGGCGCGGTGGCTGTGCCTTTCTTTATTCGCTCGCCTAAGCTTGCCGCAACTCCTCTTGTGGTATCCATTGTCCTAGCTCTTATCATGGGGCCAACGGTGGTTCAGCGTTACCAAAGCTACATCCTGCCTTGCATCATGATACTTTAGGTGTTGGCGGCGTATGCTATGTATAAGAAAGGGAAAATATAAACTAATGAGGTGAACATTATGGAACGAATCAAAGGTTATGACAGTTTTTTGAGAGAAATAAGACATACAATTCACGAAAACCCTGAGCTGGCATTAGAGGAAGTGAAAACCAGCGCTATGATGGAAAAATATCTGACTGAATGGGGCTACACCATCACTAAAGGCTTTGCTAAGACAGATGTCACTGCCACTTTACGCGTTGGCTCTGGCAGCAAAAGCATTGGTATACGAGCAGATATGGACGCCCTGCCCATTCAAGAAAACACTGGCAAGCCGTGGAGCAGCAAAACACCTGGCAAGATGCATGCCTGTGGCCATGATGGCAACACCACCATACTTTTGGGCTTGGCTAAATATCTGGCTGAGAGCAAAAAATTTAATGGCACTGTGAATCTTATCTTTCAGCCAGCAGAAGAGCTGGTGAATGGCGCAGAGATAATGGTTAAGGCTGGCTACCTTGATAAAATAAAGTGTGACTGCATATTTGGCCTGCACTCTATGCCTGGCTATGAGGCAGGGCACTTCTTCTTTCAAGATGGGTCAATGATGGCATCTATGGATCAATTTTTGATCACTGTGAAAGGCAAGGGTGGTCATGGTGCGATGCCTCAATTTGCTATCGATCCAGTGCTGATCGCTTCTCACATTGTGACAGCGCTGCAAAGCATTGTGGCTCGCAATATTTCCACTCAGGAAGCGGCCGTGGTGACAGTTGGCTCTATCCATGCGGGCGAGGTGGCTAATATCATCCCAGAAGAAGCTGTTATGAAGCTATCAGTGCGTGCATTGAAGCCTGACATCCGTGCGAAAATCCATGAGCGTATTAATGAAATAGCCACAGGCACAGCCAAAGCCTTTGGCGGGACAGCCGATGTGAAGCATGTGAACGGCACTCCGCCAACTGTGAATGGCTATGAGGCTACACAGATGGCTTATAACGCTGCTAAGGCCGCTCTGCCAGAAGGCACAGTGCACTATGGCTTTGTTCCTCTAATGGGCAGCGAAGATTTCGCCTTTATGCTGGAGAAAAACCCTAATGGTGCTTATCTGGTGGTTGGCAACGGCATGGATTCTGCACCTGTGCACAATCCGCATTTTGACTTAAATGACGATATCTTAGTGCCTGCTGTCACTATGTGGGCCTCAGTAGTTGAGGCTTATTTGAAATAAAGATTGTGGGCAAATTTCGGAACCCACCTGAGTTTGCTCCGCAGCGCCTCCTTTCCCCTTCATTCTGGCCTTCATGGCCAGAATCTCTTTATGGAAAAGATTTATCTGCGAAACATAGCGCTTCTGCCTGTTTTGCTTAGGCTATCCCCTCTAGGAAACATGTCATTGGATGAGCCAGATATAGGTGAGGCTACTCTACGGCGCACATTGCGCTCAGTCACTGAGCTTGTGGGTTCTGCACTTGCTTCTTCGCTATCCTGCCCAAGGTTTTGCCCCTTATTTTGAAGCTTAACCTTGCGCAGGGCGCCGAAGATAATATTCACAAGAAATATAACAATAACAATCAAATAAGCAGAATTTCCGCGCAACATTTCGCGCAACGCTTCTATGTCCATAATAATCTCCGTCGGTGCTCGGAATCGTCTTAATCCGCTACTATGAACGCATCAGGATATTCACGCTCGTATGCCCGAAGCGCAGCTGTGGCATCTGTTTTAGTTGTGTAGCCCTGTATGCGCACACGATAGAGAAGCTGCCCATGAAGCGTAGTTGTGGTGATAGCGGCTGTGTTATACTTTGCCAGCAGAGTATCAGCATTAGAACGAACCGCGAATGCGCCTATCTGTACGGAAAATCTACCCACATTTAGATCAACCTCGCGTCCTTCAGTGCGCACAACGCCATCAGGGACATCTATACTTTCCGAAAGCACTGTGATGCGCACCTTTGCAGTGCCAGTTTTTAGCATATCCAGCTCCTGAGCTGCTGCATACGAAAGGTCAATAATGCGTCCCTTGGCAAAAGGCCCACGATCATTCACGCGAACCACTGTCTCCTTGCCGTTCTCCAAGTTTTCCACTCGTACAAACGTAGGCATAGGTAGTGTTTTGTGCGCGGCAGTGAAGCCATACATGTCATAAACCTCACCATTAGCTGTCTTTTGGTTATTAAAGCCGTCACCATCACCATAATATGAGGCGATCCCTGTCTCTTGGTAGCCCTCTTCCACATCTTGCAATGGATAGTAGGTGACACCACGAATCACATAAGGCTTGCCAGTCTTACGTGGATAGCTAGTGACAGTATTGCCTGCAAGCTGTATAGCCTCTGCATCGGCGCTCATGGTGCTTGATGATGCGCCAGTAGAAGCACTAGCAGAAGAGTTGTCCCCAACAACCATTGTCACAGGCTGATTGGGCTTGGCTGCGCAAGCGCAGACACAAAAGATACATAGCATAAACATTGACATTAATTTAAATATATTATTCATATACTATGAATATTGAAATTGCGAGAAAAAAGCAAGTGAAATCTTAACGAAATATAAACTTTTTGTTAATTTTATTATGATAGGACAAAAATAGCTATTGGTATGGCTTTTAAAAAGGTAGGAGCAGAATATGCCTACTCCTACTAATTTTCAGTCAATCAAAGTACATCCTCTTCCCAGCCAAAAGTCCAAGTGCACTCACCATCGCCCGCAGAATCATCCCAAGCAATCACCACAAAATATCCCGAAGTGCCAATTATCTTTGTGAATGTGACTGTTATTTCATCACTATCTGAGGTTGATGAGCCTTTTTGAAAGCCCTCTGCTTGAAGATCACTTATAGCTTGCTCAACCTCAGTTCTGGTGACACCTGAGTATAGAATGAATCTTTCTCTATCATTAAATATACGTTGTTCTTCTGAACCAGAAGTTACAAACTCTGGAAATTCATCCCAGCCAGCGCCATTACCACGACTACCGCTACCACTACCACCACTGCTACTATCATCACTGCATCCTACCATAACTAGAGCCATTGCAACCAAAACGAAAAATAATAATACTTTCTTCATAGTTTTTCCTCCTTATGAAACTAACATGCGATAGCCCCCATTCTATTTTTTTTTGAAAAATCAAGGAAAATTAGCTGATTTAATGTTTTGTTATTGTGGATCAACTCCATAACGTATTCCACATAGCCAAAAGCGCCACTATTTGTGGCAGGCGCCATATGCGTTGTTGAATTGACTGGTCTTATTCCAATCCCTAATAAAATATGCCTTTATCCTTCGTCATTGCGTCATTTTACCACTATCTTTGGCGAATGGAGCAAGCCCAGCAAGAGCCGCCACCTTTCGTCGGTTTACTGTACCCAATTCTGGTAAAAATGCTAACAACGTCATTGCTGTTTTATCACC
>JAITWL010000294.1 GCA_031285285.1 Deferribacteraceae bacterium
CAAATGACCTCGTCGATATGTGGGAAAAGATTCCTCTATGCGATTCTAGCGCTGATAGCCTCTGCATAGTGAGCGTAGATAACTTCCTTTCGCCAACACCACGCTGGAGCGACTATGTGCTACCAGCTGCCACCACTTGGGAGCAGCCAACAGTGATTAAGCCTTTCCACGGTTCAAATCTATATATCCCTACAGTGACTACACCTCCAGGTGAGTCGAAGTCTCAATTTGAGCTTGCCCGCGAGTTTCTGAAAACTTACGAGGCTATATCAGGCAAAACTGACCTTGCCAAGACTTACTCTTGGGGTAGAGATGGCATGACAGTGGAAGAGCGAGTTCGCGAAAATTTTGAAAAAGTTGCAGATAGCGCTACAAGCCCATTCCGCGGCAAATCTTGGAATGAGTTTGTTGCTAATCCTTATGTGCCAGCCATTCCAGATGAGAAGAAAAAGACAATGGCTAGCCCTAACGCGAAGATGCGTAGCGATCTTGATGCCTATCTTGCAGGCCCTATGGATAAGCCTTTCACATCTAGTGTTGATGGCAAAGGCGTGTATGTGGTCACTTATCACTCAGCCGAAGGCGTAGAATCGCCATGTCAAGGCAGCTATGGCAACGATTATCCACGCTACACTTTGCCATCAAAGACTTTGCCTGAGGCAAAAACTGGAGCACCAAGCCCATCAGGTCGCTTCCATGTGTATTCTGGCCTGTACGTATGGCAATATGAGTGGAAATTCAGCAAGTGGCACGGTCACCTGCCAGCAGATCAGCGCGGACAGAAGAATAGAGACCTTGAAGGGGATCCAATTGTCTATCCTATCCCTATGTATTTTGCTTATGAGGATTACTTTATGGAAGCCTACGGCGGCAAGCCTGAAGATCTCTTCAAAAAGTATGGCAGCTTCAAACCACTACTTATGACCACTACGCACAACAGATTCCGCTCGCACTCTACGCTTGCTGAGGTGGGTTACCTTCGCGAACTGAGCCACCGCACTGTGAAAGGTACAACATCCAACACTGATGGCATGCACACAGTGATAGATGGTGGGCTTTACTCTGGCAACGACTGGGGCGAATATGGCCTATCAAGCCCTCTCGCTGGCGATATGCAATCAAGCGCAGGTGGCACTATTCCACGACTGAATAAAGCTATCCAAGAGAAGCAGGAAAACGCGACCTATTCAGAATTTTGGATAAATGTTGATGACGCAGCTGAGCGTGGCATTGAAGATGGTGACTTGTTACTCGTGCAAAACCCAGTAGGTGCTGTGCGTGTAGTAGCTCGTGTCACCAATAGAGCAGCAAAAGGCTATTGCGACCTGCATCAAGGCTGCTGGTATGATCCAGACGAAAATGGTGTGGATGATGGCGGCAACTGCAACACGCTGATGGCGCAAAAACATTCTTATATCGATCATGGCAATGGGCAGCAATCAGCCATGGTTAGCGTAACTAAAGTGAAGTAAGGGGGGGACAGCATGCGTTTAACATTCTATTTTGATCAATCAAGGTGTATGTCTTGTAATGCCTGCACAGTCGCCTGCAAAGACTGGAATCAGGTGAATCCTGGCGCAGTGCGCTGGCGTAGCCAACAGACATTTGAACAAGCGGGGCAATTTTATCCACTATCAATGGCCTGTAACCATTGCGCACAGCCTGCTTGCTTGACAGCATGTGGCGCAAACGCAATTAGCAAGCGTGAAGATGGCGTAGTAGTGGTGGATCGCAGCAAGTGTCAATCATTGACCACTTGCATTGAGGCTTGCCCATTCGCTGTGCCTAAAATCGCTGGCGATAAGCAAGAGCCAACACAGCAAGAAGGCTGGCTGTTGCCACACCCAATGCAGAAGTGCGATTTTTGCATAGATCGCGTTGATAATGGTGACCTGCCTGTCTGCGTAGCCTCTTGCGCGGCGCATGCGCTTGATTGTGGCGACTATGACGCCCTGATGCAAAAATATCCTGATGCAGTGCCTATGAATAGGGAGGACTTTCCATATGCCTATATGGGCAAGGGCACAGAAGATACACAGCCGTCATTCCTCATTAAAAAGCGCTCTGAGCAAAAGATAACAAAAGTGAAGTAAATCCAACAGCCCCCTTGCTAAAACGAGGGGGCTTTTATCAATCTTGTAAAATTCAATTTTTTTAAATATCAAAGCTTGAAAGAAAAACTTACTTTTGCTATAGTTGTCAATTGCAGATGGAGTTTATTACATGATAGTTGATCTTCATACACATACAGTCTTTTCTGATGGGGCTCTCATTCCTGCTGAGTCTGCTCGGCGTGCTATGGTGGCGGGTTATGCTGGCATTGCATTCACAGATCATGCTGATGCCTCAAATATTGAGCATATTTTGAAATCTATATTGAAATTTAAAGAGGCACATAATAAGCTAAATATCGATTTTAAAGTGCTTGCGGGCGTGGAGCTGACACATGTACACCCATCGCAGATTGCTGAATTGACAGCCTTTGCACGTAGCTTAGGTGCTGATATAGTCGTAGTGCATGGTGAAGTTTTTGTGGAATCAGTGGCCGAAGGCACTAACCGCGCGGCTATAGAAGCAGGTGTGGATATACTTGCGCATCCAGGGCTGATGACAAAGGCTGATGTGCGCTTAGCAGTGGAAAGGGGCGTATGCTTAGAGATCACCACTCGCAAAGGCAATGCTCTAGCTAATGGACATGTGGCTATGCTAGCAAAAAGGCATGGGGCAAAGCTTGTGGTGAATAACGACTTTCACACACCTGGCGAATACGTTGGCTTGGCGATGGCGACGAAGATATTGCGTGGTGCTGGCCTAACGGAGGATGAGGCTAAACAGGTGATACAGAATGGGAATGAATTATTTAAACATAAATTAGGGAGTACACTTTAACATGGCAATTCCCTAAAGCCCCTGAGTGCAGGGGTTTGTGAGCAAAGCAAACCCGCATGATAAATAGATCGTGGTAATGGCTGGCACCGCCAGCCACGGAGTGTAAGCGGAGCGGGCTTTGCCCGTCGGAGCGACAGCGGAGTGCAGATGCGTACCGCAGTGCTGGCTTTGCCAGCCGAGGATAAAGCATCTATGGTGTGCAGAAGTGACAATAATCAGAGGAGTATTTAATATGGCAAAGCGTAAGCAAGAGCTAGAAGCTGTTCCAGTAGATAAGTTGGATTTATTTGTAAAGACGCATTTCAAGAAGATTTTGGCAGTGGCAGGCGGCGCAATCATAGCCGTGCTGGCTGTTTATGGCATCATGAATATGATGGACGGCCAGAAGCAGGCGTCTTATGAGGTGCTTGGCCAGCGAGAACTAGTCGGCCTATATACCACAGAAAGTATC
>JAITWL010000316.1 GCA_031285285.1 Deferribacteraceae bacterium
CCTCTGGCCGACAATTATTAGGAACGCTGGATTGGCAACGCATGAGCCTCGCAATAGACTTGTCATGAAACGAAAAAGTTGCGTCATTGCGGGCTCGACCCGCAAGCTAGGATTAATCAATGGGGAATACGCCTCCACTGGATTTATTCTGGATTGCGGCTCAAGGCCGCAATGACGTGTGCTGTCTCCCCCTGCGAAGCGAATGGGTCTTGGCATTTCATGACGGAATTATGGAAACTTTAATTTAGAATTGGAATAAGGAGTATTCTAGTAATGTTAAGCATAAAATTGCCTGATGGCAAAGCAATAGAGCTGCAAGATAAGGCTGATGGCCGTGAACTGGCAGCAAAAATATCCAATAGCCTTGTAAAGAAAGCTGTGGCTATTGAAGTGAATGGCGTCCTCAGAGATTTAAGCACAGAGCTGCACGATGGAGAGACTGTCAAGATTGTGACTGATTCTGAGCCTATCGCGCTGGAGATTCTGCGCCATTCCACTGCGCATTTGATGGCGCAGGCCGTGCAAACTATCTTTCCAGAGGCCAAAGTGACTATCGGGCCTGTAATAGATGATGGTTTCTACTATGATTTTGATTATAAGGGCACTTTTGCGCCAGAAGATCTCTTGAAAATTGAAAAAGAGATGGCACGCCTTGCAGGGGCAAATGAAGCGATTGTGCGTAGCGAAGTGAGCGCAAAAGATGCAATAGCAAAGTTTTCCGCTATGGGGGAAAATTTTAAGGTTGAAATCATCGAAGATTTAGGTGCTGAGACAGTCTCACTATATAGCCAAGGTGCATTTACAGACCTTTGCCGCGGCCCACACCTGCCAGCTACAGGCAAAATAAAGAATTTTAAGCTACTATCAGTGGCTGGGGCGTATTGGCGCGGTGATGAGAAGAATCCACAGCTGCAACGCATATATGGCACGGCTTTCTATAAAAAAGAAGAGCTAGACGCTTATCTGACTATGCTTGAAGAAGCCAAGAAACGTGATCACCGTAAGCTTGGCCGTCAACTGGGCTTGTTCATGTTTGATGATGAGATTGGCGCTGGCTTCCCGATGTATCTGCCACGCGGCGGTATGCTGCGAGCAGTGCTAGAGCAGTTTGAACGCGAAGAGCATATCAAGCGCGGCTACGATATCGTCTATGGGCCTACGCTTCTAAAGACAGATATGTGGAAACGCTCTGGCCACTATGAACACTATCGTGAGAATATGTATTTTACAGAAGTGGATGGGGTTTCCTTCGGTGTTAAGCCGATGAACTGCATCAATCATATAATGATGTATGCCTCAGAGTTGAGAAGCTACAGGGATTTACCTGTGCGTATGTTTGAGCTGGGTAATGTCCACCGTCATGAGAAATCAGGCGCCCTGCACGGCCTATTGCGCGTGCGTGCTTTCACTCAGGATGATGCACATATATTCTGCACGCCAGATCAGCTGCATACAGAAATCCTTGATATCATGAATTTTGTCAGCGATGTGATGAATATGTTTGGCTTTGAATTTATCCATACGCTATCCACAAGGCCAGAAGAAGGCTACATCGGCAGTATAGAGATATGGGATAAGGCGACAGCCGCGCTGGAAGATGCATTGAAAGCTCAGGGCGTGCCATACACTATAAATGAAGGTGATGGCGCATTCTATGGGCCAAAAATCGATATTAAACTAAAAGACGCCATCGGCCGCTATTGGCAGTGTGCCACAATCCAGTGCGACCTCAACCTACCAGAGCGCTTCGACATATCCTATATCGGCGAAGATGGCCAGAAACACCGCCCAATCATGCTCCATAGGGTGATAATGGGCTCAGTAGACCGCTTCATTGGCGTGCTAATTGAGCATTTTGCAGGTTCGTTCCCATTTTGGCTAGCACCAGAGCAGATTCGTGTGATGAATATCACCAGTGATCAAGAAGACTATGCAAGAGATATCGCCAAGAAATTGAAGATGGCAGGCTATCGCGTGGACATGGATCTGCGTAATGAGAAGATAGGCTTTAAGATTCGTGAGGCGCAGATGATGAAAGTGCCGCATATGCTGGTGCTTGGCAATGCCGAGAAGGACGAAGCCAAGATATCTGTACGCCTGAGAGATGGTGAAACGCGCAATGGCATAACATTAGCGGATTATATGGATGCAATAGCGAAGCTGAATAGCACAAGATCGCTTGCGCTATGGGCATAGGTGATGATATGCAAGATTCTTTTCGCTTCCAAGTCAATATGGGCGGGATTATAGATTTATTTTCTCAGCACCTTTATTCATCACCCAAGGTTTTTGCACGTGAATTGCTGCAAAATGCCGTGGATGCTGTGACAGCTCGCTCGCTGCAAGAGCCTGCTGCACCACGAGATATCTATGTGCGCCTATTCACAGGTGCTCAAACACGCATCGAGGTGGAAGATAGTGGCACAGGGCTTACATTAGAAGAGATACATCAGTTTCTTTCAATCATAGGAGAGTCTTCCAAGCGTAATACGTTGGCAGGTGATGATTTCATAGGGCGCTTCGGCGTTGGGCTGCTCTCAGGCTTTCTTGTATCTGAAGAGCTGGAGCTATACACGCGCTCAGCTAAATCTGATAAGGGTTATCTCTGGAAGGCCATGCAGAATGGCACATACGCCATAGAAGAAGCCGATGTCGATCGCGTAGGCTCAACTGTGGTGCTCAGGCGCAAAGGTCTACTTTATCATGAAGGCGCAGATCGCGATAGCTTTGACAATTATTTCGATCCTGAGACTCTACGCTCGCTGCTCAGCTTCTATGGCGACATTCTGCCATATCCCATCTACTACCAAGTGGATGGTGGTAGTGTAGCCAAAATTAATGAAATGTCGCCACCGTGGCTGACGCCTAGCATTTCCTCAGCAGATGAAATAATGCAATTTGGCGAAGACTATTTTGGTGAGCGCTTTATGGGCTATATCCCGCTGAAAAGCACTGCTGGTGGCGTGGAAGGTGTGGCATATATCGTCAATCGCCGCGTGAATGCTGGCGCTATGCCCACCAATAGGGTCTACCTGCGCAATATGCTTTTGACCGAGGCTGGCAAGGGCTTGTTGCCTGATTGGGCCTTTTTCCTGCGAGCAGTGGTGAATACGCAAAACCTGCGTCCAACGGCTTCTCGCGAAGATTTTTATAAAGATGAGCTACTGGAGAAGACTCAAGATGAGCTAGGGGTGATAATCAAGCAGTATATCAAGGAGATGGCCACTCGCAACCCCGCAATGATGGATAGATTCATAGTTGAGCACAGCTTGGCGCTGAAATCGCTTGCTATTGATGATGAAGAGATACTCAATGCTTTTATCGATTATTTTCCTTTCGAAACTTCGCTAGGAAACTATAGCTTCGCCGAGATTCGTCAGCTAGCTGCGCATAAAGCTATCAAATATGTATCAAAGGTGGATCAATTCCGCCAACTCTCGCCAGTATTTGGCGCATCGGCTCGGCTGCTTGTAAATGCAGGCTACGTATATGATAGCGAGCTGATGGAGGCTATCGCCTACTATAGAAGCGACATCTCAGTGGAGCGCCTTTCACCAGAAGATGCTCTCTTTGAGATGGAAGATCTTGAGCCAGCCGAGGCCGATAGCTATGATATCTTTATCAAAAACGCCACTGAGATCCTAAAAAAATGGGGCTGTGTGGTGTCTGTGAAAAAATATCAGCCTATAGAGCTACCAGCGCTGCTTTTAATCAATGACGAAGCCTCATTTGTGGCAGATTTGCGCTATTCTAAAGAAAGCTCATCCGATCTATTCGCTGATATACTTGATAAAATCGACAAAAGCTTTGCCTCAGCGGATATCGTGCTCTGCCTCAATGCTAATAATAGGCTGGTGCAGCGCCTAGCCGAGCGCGAACTATATGATGAGACAGTGCTCGACCTGCTCTATGTGCAAAGCACGCTCTTGGCACGGCGCCCATTGCGATCAGAGGAGATGCGAGTGCTCAATACAGGCATACTGAGCTTGATTGAGCGGGCATTATAGTAGAGCAAGTGTTGCACACTCGAATTGGCGTAAAGTATATAATCACCTAAAAGATATTTGCGTTGTTTGTCAAAAAAAGATATACTCAAAGCTAGTATTTGCTGGAGGATTTTATGGCAACTGTAACAATCAACGTGGGTGGCATGAGCTGCAAAAACTGTGTTAAATCCATTTCCGACGGTCTGACAGCGCTTGGCGGCGTGCAAAATGTAGATGCCTCTATAGAAGGGAAAAAAGTTGACGTCAACTATGATGAAAGCAAAGTGGGCGTGGATGCTATGAAAAAAGCCATCTACGATCTCGGCTTTGATGTTGGCTGATCATGTTTTTCAATAATGCTTCTAGCACACTGGGGCACACGCCGCTTATTAGGCTAAATAAGCTTTCCGACGAGCTAGGCATCGATCTGCTAGTGAAAGCAGAATCTCGCAACCCTGGCGGCTCAATAAAAGACCGCGCTGGCTATGCTATGATTGATGATGCTGAACGACAAGGCTTGCTACGTGAAGGAATGACTATAGTCGAGCCAACATCGGGCAACACTGGCATAGCCTTGGCTGCTATTGGCCGCGAAAAGGGCTATCAGGTAGAGATCTATATGCCAGAGAGCATGAGCATAGAGCGCCGCCGCATCATTGCAGGTTTTGGCGCAAAGCTTGTGCTTACCCCTGCCGCCGAAGGCATGGCTGGCGCTGTGAAACGCGCTGCTGATGCTGTGAAAGAGAATTCTGGCACATATTATATGCCTAATCAATTTGCCAATCAAGCCAATGTGGCTATACACATATTGACCACAGGCCCTGAGATAGAGGCTGACACAGAGCGTGTTTTAAATGCTGTTGTGGCTGGGGTGGGCACTGGTGGCACAATCACTGGCCTAGGCACTTATTTCAAAAAAATACGCAATCTGCCAGTGAGCATCATAGCTGTAGAACCAGCAAAAAGCCCAGTGATCACACAAAAGCTATCTGGCCAGCGGCTAAAGCCTTCCCCACACGGAATACAGGGCATAGGTGCTGGATTTATCCCGAGTATACTAGATTTATCCGTGATCGATCACGTGATAGCCACACAGGACGAAGATGCTATCACTATGGCACGACATGTGATGCAGGAAGAAGGCATATTTTGTGGCATATCTGGTGGGGCAGCTGTCAGCGCAGCTGTGCAAGCTGTAAAATCTGGCACACTAAGTGTGACAGCTAGTAAACGCAAGAAATTCACTGTAGTAGCTATTTTACCTGATTCTGGCGAAAGATACTTGAGCACAGGACTATATGAATAAGCTTATAGAGCATTCGCTATACATCTATGTGGCGTTAGTCGCTATCTTTGCAGCATTATTTGCTACAAGCGTGCTTAATTACGTGCTCACAGAGGCCGTGATGCCATCAATGCCGCAGCCAGTGCGTAGTGAGGGCAGCTCACGCTCGCAAGTGGCGATAGGCGTGACAGAGCGGAATATATTTGGCATCGAAAAAAGCCTGCCGATGCTTGCAACTACTGGCGAATACTCAGATTCTGGCTTTGGTGGCAAGCTAACTGGCGTCTTGCTTGGGTCTACGCTTGCTAGCAGCCGCGCAATCATAGTGGATGGTGGCGGACAAGTGCTGGTGGTGAAAAGCGAAGCCAACCCAAATGCTCCCGAAGGTGCGCCAGTATATCTGCTGACAGATATCGGCAAGGATTTTGCAGTGGTTTCTTTTAATGGACAGGAGCGCTCTTTACGCCTTGAGGCTGGCGACACATCTTCTGCGCCTCCTTCTGGGGCATCA
>JAITWL010000323.1 GCA_031285285.1 Deferribacteraceae bacterium
ATTCCAATTCTAAATTAAAGTTTCCATAATTCCGTCATTGCGAGGCTCTGCGAAGCAATCCAGCGTTCCTAATAATTGTCGGCCAGAGGCCACATAATCCTGAATCCTAGATTGCTTCGCAGAGCCTCGCAATGACGAAGGATAAAGGCAGATTTTATCAGGAATTGGAATTATATTCAATTCACAGGGCTAGAAAAAGACCCCAAAAACTCTTTCCCATTTTTGCCAATTTTAAAGCTATAGCTACCATATTCATAGCCGCTTTCTTCATCAATTGCTGACAGTTGGTAGCTGCCATTCTCGTATTTAAAGCCTGCTACTTCTAAATCCTCAATATATTCATCTATCACAGCTTGTGGCACTGAGGCTATATAAGTGACACTTATAGCAAATTCATAAAAATAAGTATCAAGCTTTAGTGCAGGGAAAGAATCCATCACTACAGGGTCACTTGCCTTCCTGCCAATCTTATCAAGCGAGAAAACCATTGTATATAGGTGGCCTCCTGTTGCTTCCGAATACCCGCCACTAATCACAACTTTGGCCGAGCCTTTTTGATAGACTACGCCTAAATCCTTATTAATACTAATATCTTTGAAGTCTGCTCTTTGCAGATCCTTCATATAAGCGTCCATTCCTTTGCTATCATCTGCATCAAAGAAAAGCTTAATGCTAAGCCGCTCTAACACTCCATCATAGTTAAACGATGGAAAGGCATCATCAGGAATCGTCTTCACTTCATCAAGAAAGCCCGCAAAGGCTGTGGTTGCAATGCAAAAAATAAATGCGAGAATTGCTAATCTCTTCACCTTGTTTCCACCTTTACCGCTCCCATCTTCACTCTTGTCAAAAGCGAAGCAGCTTCCCTATCTGCTGCGGCTGCATCGCCAAAAGTCTTTGTCTCTGTGTTCCCAGCAGTGCCCACTTTCCCAGATTGAATTGTGAGCACATTGCCCTTCACCACTATCTTACAGAATTTACGTTCACCTTTGTTAGGCTATGCCAATCACAAGGCGCAGGCCGATGACAGGATAGCGATTTGTAGGCGAGGTCTTATATCTGCATGCAGGGCGTAGGCTATTTGAATCGCTGCCGCAATTTCCGCCACGTGCAACACGATCACGCCCTGTGGCTGGGCCTTCAGGGTTCGTCTGTGCCTCGCTTGTGTATGCTCCAAACCAATCCCAGCACCATTCAGACACATTGCCGCTCATATCATAGATGCCAAGGCTATTGGCGGCCTTTGTCCCCACTGCGTGAGTTTGGCTTTTGCCCTTGTCAATTTGACTATTTGCAGTGCACCAAGCCACTGCGTTTGCATCGCTGCTGCCAGAATATGTGAATTCTTCTGGAAATAAGCCATCCGATGCATTGCCTTTGATTCCACCTTTGGCAGCAAATTCCCATTCAGCCTCTGTGGGCAGCCTATAGCCATTTGCCTTAAAATCGCAGACTAGTTGCCCTGAGACATTTTTATATGCTGGTGTTAAGCCCTCTTTTTGGCTTCGTTTATTGCAATATTCTAGCGCGTCTTGCCAGCTGACTCTGCCAACAGGAAAAGAATCGTCCTTCCAATCGCTAGGGTTTGCACCCATCACCTCTACCCATTCTTTCTGAGTCACTTCATATATTCCCATGTAGAAACTGCTAACCGTCACTTCATGCACTGGTTTTTCTTCAGTATCGCGATTGCTAGAGCCCATCTTAAAAGTGCCACCCTCAACCAATACAAAATTTGTTGGAATTTCCACACTAATCCCCCTATCATTTCCGCTTTATTCCAAGTCTCAATTAAAGTTTCCATAATTCCGTCATTGCGAGGCTCATGCGTTGCCAATCCAGCGTTCCTAATAATTGTTGGCCAGAGGCCACCATAATCCTGCATCCTAGATTGCTTCGCAGAGCTCGCAATGACGAAGGATAAAGGCATATTTTATCATGAATTGGAATTATAACCAACTCAATAATATGTCGCCCATTGGACTAATGCGGGAGAGCGGGGTCGCTCTCTCCTACTGTGCAACTTCCTCATTCAATGCCAACTACAAGGCGTAAGCCGTGAAAACGGTTTGCAGGCGATACACCATATCGATACGCTGGGCGCAGGCTATAGCCATCGCTTGCATAATTTCCGCCACGGATTACACGCTCGCGGCCTGTGTCTGGGCCCTCAGGATCCATTTGCGCCTCACTAGAGTATGGTCGATACCAATCCCAGCACCATTCAGCCACATTGCCGCTCATATCATAAAGGCCAAGACTGTTGGCAGCCTTTGTCCCCACTGCGTGAGCCTGGGGATAACCCTTGCCAATTTGGCTATTTGCAGAGTTCCAAGACACTTCGTGTGCATCGCTGCTGCCAGAGTAGAGGTATTCTGCGTTCCCATTGATTCCACCTCTGGCTGCATATTCCCATTCTGCCTCTGTGGGCAATCGATAGCCATTTGCCTTAAAATCGCAGACGATCTCCCCTGCTACATCCTTATATGCTGGCGTCAAACCTTCTTTCAAGCTTCGTTTATTGCAATATTCCAGCGCATCATGCCAGCTCACATTGCCTACAGGAAAGTCATCATCCTTCCAATCACTAGGGTTTGTGCCCATAATTTCCAGCCACTCTTTCTGGGTCACTTCATATTTACTCATGTAAAAGCTAGTCACTCTTGCATAGTGTATAGGCTTTTCAGCGTCGCGGCTGTCAGAACCCATCCTAAAAATGCCGCCTTTAACTAACACAAAATTAGCTGGAACTTCTGCTACCCTTTCGCTAAGCAAATCATCATCTGGCTGAATATTCATTTTCTTATACCAGTGCTCAAACTGCTCTTTGTCGCCATTAAACACATTCAAATCAATGAATTTCTCGTTCCCCACATAGCCATCAAGCCTGCTGCGGCTTGAATATTGCCACAACAACCAATCTCGCCCTAGCTCATCGCTATCTGGCTCAGTAAATACGCTGCGAATCCATATTGGATATTGCTCAAAACCCGAGTCTGCAATAAAGGCAGCGTAAGTCTCATAAGTGACATATAACACTGGCTGCTTGCTATAACGCGCCTCCACCAGACTGAGCCACTCATGCAACTCACTGCGGACATCATCTAGATAGCCATTGTCTGAATCCATGTAGCCAATCCACTCTGGCGGCAATGTAGCACATTCCAGATCTAGCACTGGTGGCAAAGTGTCAGCCTCTAATGGCACTGATTCAATAAAATTGCGAGCTTGCTCCTCACCAGTTTTTGTACACGAATAGAAATGGTATGCGCCAGTTGCAAGCCCTGCAACACGCGCGCCTTGCCAATTTTCCACAAATCTACTATCTTTAAAGTCGCCACCCTCAGTGGCTTTAATATACGCAAAGCGAATGTCTTGCTTTGCAAGTGTTGGCCAATCTATCTCGCCTTGGTGGTGTGATACATCCACACCATATATGGGAAATTGCTCTTGCGAGGGCTTGTTAAATTGCAATATGCCAGCATAAAAATAGTAAGCTAGGATTGCCAAGGTAACAAGCAAAAAGCCAAACAGCAAGAGAATGCGCTTAATTCTCAATCACATCCCCGCTTTCAGCGCATCCAGTTTGCCGCGTATGCTCAAATCATAAAGCTTCGAATCCACAAATACTCGCATACCGCCCAAGAGCGAGGGGTCTACATTTTCTTTCAGTATCACGCTTTTATTAGTTAGCTTTGTCAGCTGAGCCTTGAGAGATGCACGTATATTATCAGTCGCAGGTGCAGCATAGTCCACACGCACTTCCACTTGGCCTTTCTCTATCAGCACCAGCTTGCGCACAGCTTTGATCACTGCATCCAAAAGCCCGAGGCGCTGATTCCGCGTCATCACAACAAGTAAGCCTTCTGTGAGGCGGTTAATGCCTGCCTTTGCAAGCTTAGTGACCACCGCTAGCTTTTCATCAACTGTCAGTGCTGCTGTCTCAACAAAGGTCGCAAATTCTTTATTATTTTGCAAAAGCTGCTCAAGCTGCTCTAAGTCGCCCACCACAGCCTCTGTGATGCCTTGCGCACTAGCCTCTTCGTATACAGCCTGTGCATATCTTGATGAAACTGCTATGTCTTTCATGAATACTCCCTTTCTAATGTCATTGCGAGGCTCTGCGAGGCAATCCAGACCTCATGATTATGGCAGCCTATGGCTGACAGTTACTCGGAACGCTGGATTGGCAACGCATAAGCCTCGCAATGACGTTCGAGTGGTTAATTTTACGCAAAATGATTCCTAATTTGCCCCAATATTTGCTATACTTTTCTCAATATACTGTTGCTTTTTCGCTATGTCGCTATCTTTGGCAAGCTCTGCCTCAGCTGCGCCAAGCGCCATCATCACAGTCTCGCGTTGCAAGTCGGCTCTTGATTTTGCCAGCTCAGCACTGATGTTGCGTGCTGATAGCTCTTTATATTTTTCTGCTGCTTTTTGCGCCTCTGCCACAAGCATTGCTGCTTCTTTCTCAGCCGATACGCGCGCGGCCTGCTTCATCTGCTCTAGCTCGGCGCTCATGCCAGCGAGCTTTTGCGAATAGTCTGTCAACTCTTTTTCAGAATCAGCATGCGCTTTCTTCGCATCATTCATAGCTTTCACAATCTTATCAACGCCAGCACCAAGTCCAGCCTGTATCCTTGGCTTGAGTATCTTTAGCATGATGCCAAAGAACACAGCAAATACACCTATCCGCCAAAAAAGGCCACTCAGGCTAGGTCCGTGGCCTGCTTCTGCGGCAAAAGCCAGTGATGGAATCAACAAAAATACTATTAAAAAATAACGACTGATAATGTTCACATCAGCCCTCCATATAATTATTTACTTAAAAAAGCCACAATAACAGCAATTATGATGCCTGTTACACCAAGCATAACACCTATCATTTTATGAAAATTCTCTGTAGCTTCTTTGCGCATATCTTTCAGATCAGAACGTAATTCCGCCAACTCAACTTTAAATTCAGAACGTGATGTTCTCGCATCTGATCTAATGTCAAGAATATAATCTTTTATATACCCTACATCAGACTCAAGTTTCGCAATTCTAGCTTTTACACTATCGCTACTACTATTAAGCTGGCCAGGCCTCTCAATATGTTCTTTTTGATAGTTTTCAGAGTTTCCCATTATTTGCCTTATATCTTTTATAAATTTCTGACAGCTTAAATGAGTACACATAACCACATTTTTTGCAAATCAATGAAAGTGTTGGCCACCCACTTCCCATAACTCTTGATGTGAGAAACTTTACTCCCAAATCGGTATGTTCTTCCATGATTTCTGCAAATGAGACCATAGTGGACGTTGTAGCACCCCCATCGTCAAATGGTATCAAAATACCCCTATTGCCTGCACCTTCTCCACACCACAAGCAAGCACGTCCATAGTGCTGATTAAGAAAATTCATAAATTCATCACTGTGCCACTCAGACACATCAATGTCTTTCCAATTCTCCATGTTTCCCCTTACTTCGTCACAGCAGCGACGATTTCTTTTGAAAATTCAGCCACATTCGCATGTAGCGCCGCTCTTGCCGCGAGCACTTCATTCTCTATCTCAGCGCGCTTGGCTTCCAGCTCGGCCATAGCTTCAGCTTTCGCTTTATCCATGATGGCTTGCGCTTCCGAAGATGCGCCTTTGCGCAGCTGGGTCTGATATTCAGCGATCTCAGCTTTCACAGCCTGCAATTTTGCTTCATATTCGAGCCTTTTGCTTTCGATTGCATCAAGATTAGCCTGCACCTTGGCATTGAGCGCCTCGATATCGGCATCGCGCTTGGTATACGTGGAATGGATAGGCTGCACGATCAGCTTATTAACAATAAATACAGTGATCAAAAATAAGGCTATTTGAAAAAATAGCGTGATATCTAAACCGATTTGCACTTTACGCCCCCAAGGATAAAAGTCTTCTAAAGGCTTATCTTAGCAGTATTCAGGGGCGTTTGTCAACAGTTGTTGTTTGTTAAGATTGTTAAGATTAGGTTTTATCACTCTTGTAGTGTATAATTGCCTAATATTTTAATCCACTCGCAGGCGCTACGTAGCTCGACCATCAAATTTTGTGCAGCCTCGCTCTGTAAGCTTCCGTGGATTTCCACATAGAAATAATACTGCCATTGCAAGTGCTTGAGTGGCCTTGAGCGAATATTTTCCATATTGAAATTATGTTTGGCAATAATAGCCATAATTTTTGCTAGCTGGCCTGTATCATGCTTCACAGTGAATATCAGGCTGAGCCTATCACCATTTTTTGCTTCATTCTTGGCTATCACTATAAATTTAGTGCTATTACCTGCGCTGGTGTTGATATTTTCAGCTAGTATCTCAAGATTATATAGCGCAGCTGTCTCTTTGCTCGCTATTGCAGCCTTTTGCGGGCATTGTTCAAGGCTTACATACTCTGCCGCAAGTGCCGTATTTGGATAAGGCTGCGCCGCAAGGTCATGGCTCTTCAAAAAGTCCTGACACTGCAATATAGCTTGCTGATGCGAGTATACATCTGTGATATCCTTGAGAGCCGCGCCTTGCAGCCCCACAAGATTGTGCACCACCTTCTGCGTATACATCTGCACAATGTAGCAATCATGCGCTAACAGCAAATCTAGCACCTCAGCCACCTCGCCAGCATAGGAATTTTCAAAAGGCAGCACACCAAAAGCGATATCTCCAGCGTCTAACGCTGCAAACACAGCCTCAAACGATGCGTAAGCCTGCATATCAGCCACAGGGAAAAGCGCCGAGGCCGCTATATGCGAGAATGCGCCCTTAGCGCCCTGATAGCCGATGCTATTTTGTTTGGCTAATTTGCGCTGATAAGCCTTTGATAGATCCATTAGCCCACGCATAAACTCTAAGTAGTATTCGCTATATGCCTTGTTGCTAAGCACTTCACCGCATTTAGCAAGGATTTCACGCTCACGCACAGCATCAAATATAGGCAAGTCATGCGCTAGCTTATATTTGATAACCCCAGCGGCGCAGTCCATGCGCTTTTCAAATAACTCACGCATCTGGCTGTCGATATTATTGATCTCTTCCCTTAGTTCATTAAGTGTTTTCATAGATTAAAACCAATATTTGTAGCCAAGATCAAGCTTGATGGCAGATGTTTCCACTTGGATGAAATCCTTACCTTCAACTATGATAGTATTGCCCTCAGGAGCCCAACCATGATAGTGCGTTTCATAATCTGGTTCGCCTAAGTCAAGGTAGCGCACGGTGAAATCAAGAGAATGCTGTTCATTAAGCTGATAGCTCGCGCCCAGTCCAGCTTGCCATGCAAAAGTTAGTGATGATTTGCCAGTAATTTCGTTAGCCTTAGGACTCACTGTAAAATTAGCCTTAGATGATGCAAGCCCTATGCCCAACACTGGATAGATTTTCACAGTTTCGCTTACTGGAATATCAAGATATAGATTGATCATCACATTATAATTTGAATATTCTATAGTGTTTCCACTATCGTCATCGGCCTCTGCTGCTAGGGTCAACATAGTGGCAAGCTCTGTGCGCAGCAGGCTATAAGATCTGCCAAAATTTAGCGTGACATTCATATTGCTAGGCTTCCACTCATTCTCAACCGCATATTGGCTGAGCTTAGTATTAGTTGCTGTATATAGACCATAGCCCAAATCAACACCAACATAAATCTGTGCTGACGCTGTGAAGCAAGACATTAAGATAAACGAAGCAATAATTAACAATTTCTTCATCTTTTTCTCCATTGCTTTAAAACCAAAACTTATAACCAAGATCAAATTTAATAGCAGAAACATCCACTGGAGCTAGATCATAGCTGCCCCCTGCGATCATATTGCCGCCATATACTCCACCACTGCTATCCGTTAATTCATATTCTGGCTTGCCTAGATCAATATAGCGCACAGTGAAATCAAGAGAATGCTGCTCATTAAGCTGATAGCGCGCGCCTATACCCACCTGCCATACAAGATCTAATGATGATTCGCCATAAAATTTTCCATCTGCCCATTCTGTTGAAGATATTTGATAAGGATTTGTTTTGAAATCAGCCTTAGAT
>JAITWL010000024.1 GCA_031285285.1 Deferribacteraceae bacterium
TGCGGGCTCGACCCGCAATCTAGGATTAATCCAATGGGGAATACGCAAGTGAAATCGTTCTTAATTGGTAACGTCTCCACACTGGATTTATTCTGGATTGCGGCTCAAGGCCGCAATGATGTGTGCTGTCACCTGAGCTAAGCGAATGGGTCTTGGCATTCGAGGCCTTGTTTCGTGACAAGTCTAATGACAGAATTATGAAAACTTTAATTGGAATTAGGGGGCTTTTGACGAGCCCCCAATGCTAATTAATCATACATATAACAATACAAACATTTGTGGCCACATCTCTTATTGTCCACTAATAGCTCGTGTTTCTCACTTGGGCATTTGCAAGCGTATCTAGTATTTGCAGCCCCAGTCAATTCATATTTGACGCCTAGAGTATTTAAATCAGTGAATGAAATGCAGCCTCTACCATATTGATCATTATTGCAGCAAGATTCAAATGTAGACAGCTCAATTTTTTGTAAGGCTTCATAGAAAGTTTCTTTGAGATCGTTGTTGCAATTGGCTAGCAAATCACAATTCTTGGCATCAAATCTTTCGCGAACATGTTTATAAGCATTTACAAAAGAGTACCGAATCCTTCTGATATCTAGCCCTATAAATCTATAGATCATATCTAAGCCTATCTTGATGCCTTCTTCGGATGGAAATATAGGGTCGACTCGGCCTACGATTTGATTCACTGGGAATCCTTTATGGATTAAATTATACAAACTATCAAATTGATCAGTAGAGCTTTTTACCTTTGGCTCCACTATTGAGCCACCATAGCCAGTGATTGTATGGTGCAGTATTATTCTTTTTTGATTAAAAAGTAAAAAATCATGTAGTGGCGTGATATTCTTGGTTACTATTATATTAGCCTTCTCTTGTAGCCTCGCTTGCAGAAACGCAGAATCCACCAAACTCGGGTCACCGCGTTCAGTAATGCCTATTTTCATAAATCCCCCTTGCCCAATCAATGTATTCTAATACTCTAATCTATGCTGAGATGTTGTGCAAGTGAAATTTGGTGACTATATACTTTCCACCAAAACGTCATAGACAAAACTAAGCCTTATCTAGTATACTATCGCTCTGGCAACAGAAGCAAGGAGCAAGCAAATTAATTATGTCAAAAAAAATACGTTCAACAACAGTTATAGCAGTGAAGAGAAATGGGCAGACAGCCATGGCGGCTGATGGGCAAGTGACGCTTGGCAACACTGTCATGAAGGGCACAGCACGCAAGGTGCGGCCACTGGCGGATGGCAAGATACTCACGGGCTTTGCAGGCAGTGCAGCAGATGCTTTCACGCTCTTAGAGCGCTTTGAGACCAAGCTACAAGAGCATGGCAATATACTTTTTCGCTCGATAGTGGCCTTTGCCAAGGATTGGCGCATGGATAAATATCTGCGCCACCTAGAAGCCTTGATGATAGTGGTTGATAAAGATCAGATATTCACACTATCAGGCAATGGCGACGTGATCGAGCCTGATGATGGCGTGGTGGCTATCGGATCAGGCGGCCCATATGCTCTGGCGGCTGCCAAGGCGCTTATGCGTAATACTGAGCTTAGCGCAGCTGAAATCGCCGAAAAATCTTTGCATATAGCAGGCGAAATCTGTATATATACCAATACCAATATAAATGTAGAGGTTGTGAGTGAAGGTTGATTTTAGTGTAGATATAAATTACAATACTTTCAGTAATAAGGTTGGAAGATATGCTTAATGTAGAAGAGCTTGAAAAAATATACGCTACTGAAACAGAAAAAATAATAAAAACTAAAGATGGTGCTGTTAAAGCTTTGTTTGCGACTGGCTGCCATGATGAAAATGGTGTACCATTAAAACGTATGCATAAATCCAAAAATATTACTTTGCGATCTCAAAAAAGAAAACTAACAAGATGAAAGAATACTATCAAAATCGCTACTCTGGAGCGCCTTCAGTTGTGTTAGGCTTTCATGGTTGCCACAGAGATGTGCTAGAACAGACAATTTCATCTAATGAACATCTTAAGCCAAGTCAGAATGTTTATGACTGGCTGGGGACAGGAATTTATTTTTGGGAGGCTAATCCCAACAGAGCAGAAGAATGGGCAAAAGAGAGATATGGAGATAATTGGGGAGTGATAGGAGCTTTTATCGAGCTTCAAACTTGCTTAAACTTGCTTGAACAGCGCTGCCTTGATGAGCTCGAATTGGCATATGATTCTTATCTTACTATTAGTAAAGCAGCAAACCAATCCATACAAAAAAATACAAATTCTAAAAGAAATTTAAACTCTGACGATCTTTTAAATCGAAAACTTGATTGTGCAGTGATTAATCACCTACATTCCATACGCAAAGGCGCATATGACACAGTCCGAGGTGTCTTTTGGGAAGGTGAGGAGCTTTATCCTAATGCAGGATTTAAGAAGCGCAATCATATACAAATCAGTGTAGTGAACCCAAAAAGTATTTTAGCATATTTTATGCCTAAATGTTTTGAATTTTAAGCAAATCCAATTATAGAGGTTGTGAGTGAATAATTTAACCCCCAGACAAACAGTAGCAGAGCTAGATAAATACATTGTGGGTCAGCATGACGCCAAGAAGGCTGTGGCCGTGTCATTGCGCAATAGGTGGCGTCGTTTGCAGCTGCCAGATAAGATGCAAGAAGAAGTGACCCCTAAGAATATCATCATGATAGGCGCGACGGGCGTCGGCAAGACGGAGGTCGCTCGTAGGCTGGCGAAGCTCACCAACTCGCCTTTTGTCAAGGTGGAGGCGAGCAAGTTCACCGAGGTGGGCTATGTCGGCCGCGATGTGGAATCAATGATTCGCGACCTCACCGAGATTGCCATAGTGCTGGTGCACAATGAAAAGAAAGAGTCGCTATCAGATAAAGTGGCCGAACGCACTGAGGAGCGGCTGCTCGACTTGCTCTTGCCGCCTAAGCCAAAAACTGAGCCAGCACAAGCTGGCTATGCGATCGAGCAAAAAAGCGAAGATGATTCGCCCACCCGCGAAAAATTCCGCAAGATGCTGCGCGATGGCAAGCTTGATGACCGAGAGGTGGAGCTGACAGTGGATGAGGCTGGCCCGCAGATAGAAGTGCTCAGCAATATGGGGCTTGAGGAGATGGGCATCAATATCGGTGATGCCATGAAAAATATCTTCCCTGGCCGCAAGAAAGCCAAGAAGGTGAAAATCAAAGATGCACGCGCCATTGTGGAGCAGCAAGAAGCGGGCAAGCTCGTAGATATGGAAGAAGTGCGCTCTATAGCTCTGAAACGTGTGCAAGAGCAAGGGATTATCTTTATTGATGAGATTGATAAGATTTGCCAGTCTGCCGAATCACGCCGCGGAGGCGATGTATCCCGTGAGGGCGTGCAGCGCGATCTGCTGCCGATAGTGGAAGGCTCAACAGTGCTCACAAAATACGGCATGGTGAAAACCGATCATATACTTTTCATCGCTGCTGGTGCCTTTTCAGTGGCCAAGCCTAGCGACTTGCTGCCAGAGCTGCAAGGTCGCTTCCCAATCCGTGTAGAGCTCGATAATCTGACCCAGAATGACTTTATCCGCATACTCACTGAGCCAGAAAACGCTATCACCAAGCAATATGCTGCACTGCTATCGCAAGATGATGTATTCTTGAGCTTCACAGAGGATGGTATAGAGGCAATCGCTGCTATGGCCTTTGAGATGAACCAAACTGTGGAAAATATAGGCGCAAGGCGGCTACACACGCTGATGGAAAAAGTGCTGGAGGAAGTCTCCTTTGATGCGCCCGAATGCGCCCGCGGGGAAATCAAGATAGATAAGGCTTATGTGTATACACGGCTTGAGAAGATAGTGCAGGATAAGCAGATGCGGACATATATATTATAGACTTATAGCCAATGGAGCTCTGCGAAGCAATCTAGGATTCAGGATTATGTGGCCTCTGGCCGACAATTATTAGGAACGCTGGATTGCTTCACAGGGCCTCGCAATGACGAAGGATAAAGGCATATTTTATTAGGAATTGGAATAAGATGGCTTTAATTAAGCCTGCGGGCGGCGCAAACATGCGAGTTTGTTTTAGATTGCCTTTTTAGCAATATTAGCGTATAGATTGTTATGGAATTAGAACTAATACAATCTGAAATAAATCGCATATCAAAGCTCATTGAGAGCTTCATACCTGCTGTCAAAGAAGATGCTGTCAAGGCGCGTGTAGATGAAATCGACAGGTTTTCGGCCTCTGATCCTGCTTTCTGGAGCAAGAAAGAATCAAAAGTGCTCTTGAAAGAGCAATCGAAATATCGTAAATTCCTTGAGGATTGGAAGAAGCTGCTCGCGGCCGCAGAAGATGCAGAGGTGTTGCTTGGCTTATTCAAAGAGGGCGAGGCTAGCGTCATCACTGATCTTGAAGAGCTGCTCCCTCAGCTATCTAAGCTAGCAGATGATTTTGAGCTACGGCTCATACTGAATGGTGAGCAGGATACAAATAACGCCATCGTCACCATACATTCAGGCGCAGGCGGCACAGAATCAAATGATTGGGCGGCTATGCTCATGCGGATGTATAGCCACTGGGCGGAAAGCGAGGGCTTCAAGCTGCAAGTGCTCGACTATCTTGATGGAGAAGAAGCTGGGCTGAAATCAGCCACATTCAATATAATCGGCGACTATGCCTATGGCTACTTAAAAGGTGAGACAGGCATCCACCGTCTTGTGCGCATATCGCCATTTGATTCGCAAAGCCGCCGTCACACATCCTTTGCATCAGTATTCGTGCTACCAGAGATTGATGATGATGTGGAAATAGATATCAATGAAGGCGATCTGCGTATCGACACTTTCCGCGCAGGTGGAGCGGGCGGTCAGCATGTCAATACCACCGATTCGGCCGTGCGAATTACCCATATACCCACAAATATAGTCGCAGCTTCCCAATCTGAACGTAGCCAGCATCAAAATAAGGC
>JAITWL010000058.1 GCA_031285285.1 Deferribacteraceae bacterium
TGCTTCAAGATTTTGGCCCTATGCATAAGGCAGAGATGCGCGCCCGCACAACAGGCGCAGTGCTACGTCCTAACTCAATTCCAATGATGGCTGAGACAATGTCACCCATGCCTATGCAGAAGGAAAGCAAATCAAGCATCTGGTATGCCATAGTGCCTATCGGTGTGCTTATCTTGGGCGCATTTGTGGGCTTTTATGTCAATGGTTATAGCGCGCTCATAGCTGATGGCCAGTCTGCGATATTTGCTAATGGCATGTTCACATTCGATGCTATTATACAAGCTTTTGGCGCATCTGATGCCTCAGTGGTGCTATTTATCGCAGCAATGTTTGCCTGTGTGGTGGCTATCATAATGGGGCTCACAAAGAAACTCTTCAATATCCAAGAGGCGCTTGACACAGTGCTGACAGGGATCAAATCAATGAATATCACTGTGGTTATCCTGCTTTTGGCATGGTCGCTTGCTGGCATCATTGGCGAGCTTGGCACATCTACATTCTTAGTGGGTCAATTGTCGGATGTTATCAAACCATTCATGCTCCCTGCAATTGTATTTGTCCTAGGCTCAATTATATCATTTGCCACAGGCACATCGTATGGCACAATGGGCATACTGATGCCACTTGCCGTGCCGCTAGCTTGGAGTATTGACCCAACAGCTGATTACTTGATACTCAATATCGGTGCAGTGCTGACAGGCGCAATTTTTGGCGACCACTGCTCGCCAATATCAGATACCACAATACTTTCATCAATGGGAGCAGCTGTGGATCATATGGATCACGTGAAAACGCAGATGCCATATGCCCTCAGCATAGCAGGCCTATCGATAACAATCTATCTGCTGGCAGGGCTTGGTATCAATGTATGGCTGACGCTCATAATAGGTGTTGCAATGGTAATAGCGCTGGTGCGCTTTGTAGGAAAGCCTGTAGGCTAATGCCTTATGACTTAAAGGGTGGCTCTGCCACCCTTTGGAGCAAAGTATGCAAAATTGTATGCTAGAAATTATAAGAATCTATTCTAATACAGTTTCAGGGAAAGTTATTGAAAAGATTAGTGACTACCTTGCTACTGGTCAAAATGACGTTATAAAAAGCCTCTCGCCTGCGAAACATTGTGATGATTCAATGATTCCTGCACTGTTAGATAAGCTTGCTCAAAATCCTATAAACTTGCAGCAATTTTACAATATGATGCATCTTTTGCAGCAGATGAAAAAGCCAGCTGAGCATTTTGGCTGTAGGTTGATTGACAAAGGCATGCTTGATACCTTGCTTGATTGCTATGGAGATAAAGAAGATGAGCTTTTTCCACTACTTAATAGTATCTGTTATTCGCTCGCAAAAGTATATGGTTTGTCTTTTCAGCAACATGCCGCAATATTAGCAATGATCTTTGAAACGCTTGATTGGCGCGATTCTACTACTCTTGAGCGTTTTTTGCCAAAAGTTAGTTCGCCACTTAGCTATCTATATCGTTTTTACTTGCTTCATAAGGATTATGAGCGCTATAAGCACACTGAGCCTGCCTTTATCAAAATTATAAAAAAGACTATAGAAAGCAGGTTTTATGAAAAAGAAGGCGAATGGTTAGTGGCTAGTTTTGCGCTTTATGGTAGATATGGCGAAATTAGAGATATTTTGAATGATGTTTACACAAAAACGCCATTACTTTTTATGGGTCGAGGGCGGGAGCTTATTAAGACAAGATATATTGAAGAGCTTGATGAAGATGATGACTATTATGAAGATGATGACTATTATGAAGATCAAGCAGACTTACACAACCCAATATATAGAGGCACATATCACGAATTGAGCACACATAGCCCATTATACACAAAAATAGTGGAAATGGGCATGGATATTGGCATATATGATGCTGCTGTTGAAGGTGTACACAATCCAAAACCCAAACCAGTTGAAACACTAGATTGCGCGCCAATTGTACTTAAATTGATAGAAATCGTAAAATTATATGGCGATTATGATTCAAAGCTTTCAGATGCAGCTATTGCTGAGTATATTACCACTGGTAAAGGTGAAGCATATAAGGGTTTTAAGCCGATCCCAAGCATTGCTGATGATGAAGAAATCCTATCAAAATTGAAAATTATATTGAATAAAACAAACACAAAATTCTCACTCCCTAACACAATAAGCCGCGAGATAACAGATGCAGAGCTGCCATACTTATATAACACAATAAAGCTGCTACAAGCACATGAATATGATTATGAATGGCATCTGGCAGAATCTTTTGTTGGCTTCATCTTTGAACATGGCCTAGGTGAGCGGCTCTTAGACTGTTATCAAAATAAAATGCCTGAGCTATTCAAGCTGATTATTGCAAGGTATAGTCATAAAAATCAAAATGTTGGCAATAGTCCGTTTAAAGTATTTCATTTTTTGCACTGGCTCTATCATTACAATCCTGCCTTATTGGAAGAATTTTTGCAAAAAATAGACAAACCATTTAATTATGTCATTCGCTTCCATATGCTTTTTTGTGATTATGCACGCTATCAGCATATTGAGTCTGAGCTAATGCAAGATATTGATGCCGCCTTAGTCAGTGTGAATGGGCAAAACAGCCTTGAAGCACGCTGGCTATTGGCAAGTTTTTTGCATTATGGTATCAAAGGCAAAATCACTGATATTATCAATAAAGTATATAAAGAACAGGCTGTTCGTATCCTCACAGGCATGCGGCTTCCACATAATATGTGGGTGACAATGCAAAAAAAAATGAGCAGAGATATACAAATTCTTAATAAAATGCTGGATTTAGGCATGGATATTGCTCCACTAATTGCTATTTTTGCTAATGAATTTGAAGGGGTATATGATTCATCAGAAGATAATCTTAATTGGTTATTGGACTTTTTTGAAGGCCAAGCTGTGTTTGATGCTTTTTATGGCAATATTGATTATGAAAATGAAGAAGATTTTGATGAAGAAGTTTTTGATGAAGAAATACATAGCTATATGATCGCGGCTGCAAAAGCAGCACTGGCTCATGCAAATGACCACGGCAAGGGCATAATATACTTATACCTTGATAACTGTGGCGAAACTATTGATATTGCTGACTGGGAGCGTATATTCATTGATGAACGCAATTTAGAAGGCAAGAGCGGCACAGTGATCGCTGGCAGAAAGCTTACAGTGTCGCTTTTTGCCAAAGCACTCGCTGATAAATCATCTGTGGCAGCAGATTATCTCAAAGTGCAACACCAGAAAGCAATGGATGAAGAGGCTGAAAGGCTAGGCCTGAAAACTGATAGACAACAAAGATTCATACCTTAGGCGAAATTAGCCATGCTGATTTTTATACCTAATCCTTCTAATTTCTCCATCATCTCAAGAGACAGACAATTGATATCCAAATTCAGATACTTCAAATGGGCAATTTTTGCAACATTATCAAGGAGAGCCTGTCCGCCTTTGTCGCTCAATGAGACAGCGTCCAGATGCAATTCTTCTAGCTGAGGTAGAAGATCACTTGCCATCACAGCGATTGCAATATCATCCCCTATTTCGTTATACAATAGGCCAAGCACACGCAATTTAGGAAAAAGTTTCTTTGATAATAGCGGTGTGATGTCGCTGACATCGCCATCAAAGCTCTGCAGATTACCAGCTTTGCCAATCCAGAGTATCAATTCTTCTAGGTTTGGAAGCTTTAATTTGCTAATATCTTTTAGCAAATCGGAGGAAAGCCCACGGCAAATGATTTCCAGATGCTTAAGATTAGGCAAATAGGCAGAACTGCCAAAAGATAAATCTTTGCTGCTGCCTCTTATAGTCAATGATTTTAGCTGAGGCATAGCTGCAAATAGGCTGCTATAATCGCCATGCCAACCATCAGAATCACTATCACCTATAAATAATGTATCGACATGGGCGAATTTTTCTGAATTTTCTGCAAACATATCAATGATAGGCTCATAGCTTTCGTTATCCATTTCTTCGCTAATTTCGCCAATTGTGATGTCGGTGATATTTGGCAAATCTGGATCGTTTAGAATATACCAGACCACAGGGTTCATATCGTCATCGTCGTCTGCCTCTTCAAATGTCTCAAGAATTTTTTCATAGCCGCCATTATAGTCCTCAGCATCTGGGTATCTCTTCTTATCAGAAGCAGACTCAACATAATCCTTCTTCACGATAACTCCTTTCCTTTGATAAATCTGAACTAATACTTTAAGTACTATTGCTATTGTCATAGTGCAGGGAGCTTATTCCCTACACTTACAACAATAAATTTTTCTTACTTTTCCCAAAAGCGCATTGTGCCCTTCTCTTCAAGCGCTACATACACATCATAAGCTTCTTTTAGTATATGTGGCTCGTGGTGCAGGCCAGTCTTAGTGCAGGAGCGATTGAAATAGTCTTTCAGATAATCTTTAAATGCTGGGTGGGCGCATTTTTCGATGATCACTAGCGCACGCTCTTTTGGCGAAAGGCCTCGCACATCAGCAAGCCCCTGCTCTGTCACAAACACTGCCATATCATGCTCAGTGTGATCCACATGCGACACCTTTGGCACTATGCAAGA
>JAITWL010000094.1 GCA_031285285.1 Deferribacteraceae bacterium
TGCTTCGTCCATAGTGCTGCGTCCGCGCTGCACAGTGCTCACTATCCCCTGCGACCCCTCATTCATCACGCCCATGTTATTAGCCACATCCGACACCTGCTGCGATTGGGAATTGAAGGTGGTCGATAGCTCTTCCATAGTGGCTGCTAGCTCATTGTTGCCTGAGGCCACATTGTTAGATGAGGCCGCCACCTGCCCTATGATGCCCTGTATACTCTCCACGAAGGAATTCACATGCATGCCAAGCTGGCCAATCTCATCTTCCGATGTGATAGGTATGCGTTTTGTAAGGTCGCCATCGCCAGAAGTGAAATTAGCCATTATTAGGACAAAATCCTGTAGCTTCTTGATAATGCCGCGGCTCACATAGAGGATGGCGAGCAAGCCCACTATTATCATGGCTATTGTGAAGGCTATTGACATATATGTTGAGTTGATAAGGTTGCTATGCAGAGTATTTGCGCCTTCCTCAGTGGATTCAAACACTATCTTCGCCATATCTGATACGCCATTAGTGAGGCTATCTGCAAGTGGCAAACGCTGCTTATTCAGCTCATCAAGCTCTGACAGCAGGGCAAGTGCTCTCTCAGAAGCCACCATGCAAGCATCAAAGAAGCCTTTGCTCTTTGTGTGCAGATTGCGTCCTGCAGGGGATGCCACTATCTGCTCAAGCTCGTTAAATTCTGCTGCCATCTGCTCAATTATGGGGGTAAGCATACTTGCCACAGAAGCATCTCGCTGTGCAATCGCTAGCTCGACAGTGCCTATTGCGAGCTCATTTGACATCAATATATCAGTCAAAAGCACGGCAATCTTTGCTGCAACAGGGCGCAGCTCCGCATCATTAAGCCTATGCATGCCAACGTTATCTCTCACCCAATTCATCAGCTCAGTATTAAGCTCCACTGAGTTTTCCTGAATCGTTGCACTCAGCGTACCCAGCTCTTCTATGATAAGCTTTGTGCGCCTAGTTGTCTCAAAGTATGCCTCAGTGTTTGTCTCTAAAAGTGCGAGGATCTTGCGTTCGTTATCTGCGCGTGCTGTCTCTCGGCCATCAGTAAAGGGATGTATCGCCTTGAGTGCCTCAAGAGTGTTGGCATAATGCAGCTGGCCTGCATCATAGTCGCTCTGAGCACCAGTTGTAGTGTATGTTCTCACTGAAAGCACCATGCTGGTGAGCTCATCCATTGATTGAGTGGTTAAAGTGCTGAGTGGCACATTGACATTGGCCACACTGCCTATCCTAGCGAGTGAAGCTTGTGCAGAAATAATTGAGATCACAGAGCTAGCCACGGCCACGATTAAAATAATAGAAAAGCAAGCGATGATTTTTGTGGATAATGATATCTTTGACATAACAAAGCATCTCCTTGTTCTTTGTATCTTGCTGCTAAGTATACATAATTTCAATTAAGGAGAAGCTAACAGTTGATATAGGAATTAAGAAATTTTAGCCTAGAATCTTCTTCACAGCCTCTAATACTTGCTCTGGTGGCAGATCTAGCATACATTTGAAATGTTTGCGTGGGCACGTTTTTTGCCCATGCAGGCCACAGGGGCGGCAATCAAGTGTAGTATTTTCGCAGACTATGCTGCGGCTGTCATAGGGATAAAAGCCCAATTTGGGCACAGTAGCCCCAAAGATCGCCACAGTGGGCACATTCTGGCTAATGGCTATATGCAAAGGCGAGCTATCATTGGTCACTAACAGCTTCATGTTGGCTATCACCGCTGGCAAATAGCCAAAGGGCACTTTATTAGCAAAATCAAACGCATCAAAGCTCAGGCTCGCAAGCAAAGCATCAGTCTCGGCTACATCACCAGGCCCGCCTGTTATTGCCAGCGCATAGCCTGCCTCATGCAGCAGATTTGCTAAGCGGGTAAAATGCTCTGTAGGCCAGCGCTTAGTGCCCCATACACTACCAGGGCTTAGGCCAATCACGGCCTTATTATCAAATAAATTCTGCACAGACTTATTATAAGCCTCATCAAGATATGTGGATAGCGTGCCGCCAAGCGCCTTCGCGTCTTCGCGCGAATAGCCGTCTGTTATAGGCTCTAGCAAGCTCAAATTGCGCTCCACCTCGTGTAGTGCCATATTGCGATTCACTGTGTGCTGATATAGCCATGCTAGTGCGGCTTGTCGAAAGCCTATAGCGCCTAAGCGTGGCTTGGCATACTTTATAGTGAGCGATGAACGCAGAGACTTATGCGGTGAAAGGATTAGATCATACTTAGCTTCTCTCAGCTCGCTAGCAAAGCGCAATGCACCACGTAAGCTTGCATGAGTCTTGCGCTTATCGTAGATTACGGCATTAAGATGTTGAAATAATGGCGCACTCTCTGGCCTAATACATAGATCCACTTCTGCCTCTGGCAATAACGCTTGCAAAGCATGCACTAGAGGCGTGGTAAGGATGGCATCGCCAATAAATGATGGATTAAATACGAGCACACGCTTGCAAGAGCTATATCTATCACTGATTTGCATTTGCTTACCTCGCCGCAACTGCTTCCATCTCTAGCTTGCAGCCATGATGCAAGGTGGGCACAGGCACAACGCAGCGCGCAGGCTTATGCGAGCCTATCCACTGGCTATAAAGCTTATCAAATAACGGCCAATGCTCCATATCTGTGATGTAAATCCTCACCTGCACAAGATTTTGACGTCCACATTCGCAGGCAGCTAAGATGGCATCAAAATTATCAAAAACTTGCTGCACCTGCTGTTCAAAAGAGGCATTGCTAAGCGCTTGTCCATCTGTGGTTATAGGCAGTTGGCCTGAGATATAATAAGTTTTTTCAACCAAATCCACTTCATGCGCGTGGCAATAATGCCCTGCTGGCTTGCGAACGTCGTTGCTATAGATTTCTTTGCTTTTCATAGATCACCTACATGAGTATTAATAACACACTATACTATTTTCTTGAAAGTTGTGCAATCTTCTTGTAAAATCATCTACAAAGAGGCAACAAACAAGGAGACTTTATGGCTGAGGAAAAGGGATTAACTAACGAAGATGGATTTTTCAAGAGGGCATCGTTTTTTCTGGCCTCAGTGTTTGGTATTGGCTTTATAAAGTATGCTTCTGGCACTTTTGGTTCTTTGGTGGCGCTGCCGCTTGCATGGCTGATGTTGCTGACTGGCGGGATAAATGCGCTTTTGATCTGCATATTAGTTGTAGGCGTCATTGGCTATGGTGCTACAGCCCTTGCTCTTCGCTATGCCGAGGATGAAGATCCTTCATTCATCGTGATAGATGAGCTTGTGGCGCAGATGATGGTGTTTGTGCCATCACTCCTGCTATTCCCAGCGCTAAATTGGTCGCCAGTGCTCTATATTGCAGGCTTTGCATTCTTCCGACTCTTTGATATAGCCAAGCCTTGGCATGTTGGACAGGTGGATAGGGATATCCACGGCGCATTTGGTGTGATGCTAGATGATATAGTGGCAGCTTTCTATGCTTCTGTGTGCACAGCGCTGTGCATGCTGATCTATGGGCTGATTACGGCAGGTGTGCCCACAGAGGCAGTTTTGTAAGTATTATCGCCACCGCCGCCTTCTTTTTTTCTTATGTTTCTGAACAAACATGATAGTGCGCACTATCATAAAGATGACCAGCGCGATCACCCCTACCACTAGCCCTATTGCCAGCGCCTTCTCTGCTGGTGGCATAGGCTTATTAAAGTATTCTTGCATGTTCGCAAAAAATTCGTCGGCCTT
>JAITWL010000108.1 GCA_031285285.1 Deferribacteraceae bacterium
TCAAGCACACTCTGCACAAGCTGGGCGGTGTTCCTATCTTTACGAGGGCTGGCATTGATTCCAATAATAGAGTTTGAAGTTTCCATAAGTTATCCTTTTTATGTTTCGATAACTATCAAAGTATATGCTTTTGCTCGCTTTGTCAATAAAGAATCGGTAAGCCTCTCTGCAATTCTTCCTCAGTCTTTTTTATTCCCCAGTTTAGCGCTCAATAGCTTTATTTTATCTTGAGCCTTCCTGTTGCCTTTATCAGCAGCTTTTCTATAATAGAAAAAAGCTTGCTCCAGATCGGCTTCGCGGCCTCTGCCTTCCTCAAAGATAATGCCTAGGGCATACATGGCATCGTTATCGCCGCCATCAGCGGCTTTTATGAAATAGTCATAGGCTATATTATAATCCTGCTCCACTCCGCGGCCAAGGTAATAAAGCCTTCCCACGTTATTCAAGCCAGCTGGATTATTCATATCGGCAGATTTTTTATTAAATTCGAAGGCTTTGGCGTAGTCTTGCGACACTCCCTCGCCATGCTCATACATCCAGCCGAGATTGCTCATAGCCCAAGGGTCGCCAGCTTCCGCTGCTTTGAGATACCATTCTGCGGCCTTGACATAATTTTCAGTCACATCCCAGCCGTTGCGATACATGCGGCCGATATTATTCATCGCATCAGCATAGCCCTTTTCGGCAGATTTCATATACCACACAAAGGCTTCATGATAATTCTTTTTTGTGCCCTTACCTGCTTCATAATAGTAGCCCATGCGGTTCATAGCCCAGCGCGAGCCAGCTTGAGCTGCCCTTGTGGCCCATTCAAAGGCAAGATTGATATTTTGCTCGACCCCTCTGCCTCTATCGTAGGCTATAGCCATATTGCCCATAGCCCAAGCATCGCCACCTTCAGCCGCTTGGCGATAATATTCCACAGCCTTAGCATAATCTTGCTTCACCCCATAGCCATTTTCATACATACGCCCGACGTTGCCAAGGCCATCGACATCATGCAGCTCTGCTGCCTTCATATACCAGCTCATTGCCAAGGTATAGCTCTGTTCGCAGCCATGACGGCCATTTTCATGAAACATACCCAGCTTATTCATAGCCCAGCGATGGTTTTGCTCAGCTGCTTTGGTATACCAATGAACTGCTATTAAGCTTGATAGCTCAACCTGCTCATCATTATTTTGCACACAGCCACGGCCATGTTCATACATCCATGCAAGATTGCTCATGCCCCAAGTGTCGCCACCTTCTGCAGCCTTTTGATACCATTCTAGCGCACGTTCGTCATCTTGCTCCACATACCAGCCATTATAATACATGCGACCTACATTATTCATAGCCTCAGCATCTTCTTGGGAGGCTGCGCACATATACCAATCGAAAGCCTGCTTATAGTCTTGCTCACAGCCGCGGCCATCTTCATAAAAGCCGCCCAGCTTATTCATCGCCCAAGTGTCATCGGCAGCAGCCGCTTTATGAAAGTATTGCACAGCTTTCTCTAAGCTCTGCTTGCAGCCATAGCCATTTTCATAGAGCCAAGCGAGATTGCTCATCGCCCAAGAATTGCCGAATAAAGCAGCTTTTTCAAACCAATAATGTGCCTGAGCATAATCAGTCGCTCTACCATCGCCGCGGCGACACATGCGCCCAAGATAGGCCATAGCAAATACATGCCCGCGCCTAGCAGCATCATGGATGCGTTCCCATGCAAGCGCATAGTTACCCGCATCAAGATGGTCACGCCCTCTGCCATATGCACGAGCAGGGCTGTATGGCCGAATGCCTACCCAGCTGTATTTGCTTAAAAATTCTTGTCCTTTCATAAGTTCCTACAGTTCTCTCCGTTTCAATAGTATAGCTTACAAATGATCTTTTCGCAATATACTACAAAACCGCTGCTTTTTGTATTTGCATTTTTAGCCATTTTAGCGTATAGGAAGGGTTAATTTATTAGAAGTGAGAAATAGATGGACTCAAGTACGATTCAGATTTTAATCGCCATGAGCTTATACATGGCTGTGGTGCTAGGAATTGGCGTATGGTTTGCAAAGCGTGCCAATCAAAACCCTGAGAATTATTATCTTGGCGGACGTAGCCTTGGCCCTTGGGTGGCGGCTATGAGTGCCGAAGCTTCCGATATGTCTGGCTGGCTATTGATGGGCTTGCCAGGTGTGGCCTATTGGTGTGGGCTGGCTGATGCAGCATGGACAGCCATTGGCCTTGCTATTGGCACATATTTTAATTGGCTGATTGTCTCCCGTCGCCTGCGCCGCTATAGCGAAGCAGCTGGCAATGCTATCACCCTGCCAGAGTTCTTTTCTAACAGATTCAAAGAGCAGAAGAAGCTGCTGATGGGAATATCGGCTGTATTCATCCTTGTATTCTTCACAGTGTACGCAGCTAGCTGCCTTGTCACCTGCGGGAAGCTATTTTCCACGCTATTTGGCACACCTTATGTGTTGATGATGATATTAGGCGCGGTCTTCGTGCTGATCTATACATTCTTAGGCGGCTTCTTGGCTGAGAGCGCATCGGATTTTATGCAAGCTATAGTGATGGTGCTCGCGCTAGTGGTCACAGTGCTCGCGGGCACAGCTGCTGCTGGCGGCTTTGCAGCGGTGCTTGATAATGCAAAGAGCATTCCCGGTTTCTTTGATTTCTTTGGCATCGCCTCGCCCACTGTAGACGAAGTAAGCAAGCAGCAGCTTGTGGAAAATTCGCAGCCAGTATTTGGCACAGCTGGCAGCTATGGGCTTTTAAGCGTATTATCCACTATGGCATGGGGCCTTGGCTACTTTGGCATGCCGCAGGTGCTGCTGCGCTTCATGGCTATTCGCAAAGAGACAGAGCTTGATAGCTCAAGGCGTATAGCTATAGTGTGGGTGTTGATATCATTGACAGTAGCTGTTTTCATCGGTATTCTAGGCCGTTCACTCTATCCCACAGCGCTTGTAAGCGCATCAGCTGCCGAAAATATATTTATATTGCTGGCTACTAGCCTATTTCCACCACTCTTGGCAGGTTTCATCATGGCTGGCATACTTGCGGCCACTATCAGCTCATCGGATTCATATCTGCTAATTGCGGCTTCATCACTCGCAAAGAATCTCTATCAGGGCATCTTTCGCAAAGATGCAAGCGACAAAGCCGTTATGCGTATGTCGCGGCTGACACTCTTTGTGATCACAACAATTGCAGTGTTGATTGCGCTGGATGAAGATAGCGTCATCTTCACAATAGTATCCTTCGCATGGGCTGGCTTTGGCGCGACTTTTGGTCCATTGATGCTCTTTTCACTTTTTTGGCGGCGTTTAAACCGTGCAGGCGCTATTGCAGGTATGTTGGGCGGCGGTGGCATGGTATTCATCTGGAAGCTAGTGCTGCGCCCGCTGGGTGGCATGTGGAATATCTATGAGCTCTTGCCAGCCTTTATATTCTCGTCAATATTAATAGTGATAGTATCGCTAGCGACAGCAGAGCCATCAGATGAGATCACAGCAGAGTTTGATAGGATATAAAGTTTTTGCTGATGCATAAAATTTTCCAACATTTGGATTAGAAAATTTTATGGTCACGACATTTTAAGTGGCTTTTCATTGTTCTATATGTTACCTTATAGGGTGGTAACCTGTTTCACCTTGCTAATTGGGGTATATTATGAGAAAAAAAGTCCTGCTTATAGACGATAGTGTCACTATTCATAAGATTGTCGATCTGACGATCGATCGCTATAGCTTTGAGCTTTTGAGCGCCTATGACATTGATGAAGGGCTGAGCACATCCTCTGCTGAGGCGCCTGCGCTAATCTTGATAGACAACAAGCTCTTCACACATACCACCGAAGATGCGCTTATGGAGCTGCGTTCGGGCAATCCAAATGTTGGCATAGTGCTATTGGTAGGCGCTTATGAACACTCGGAAACTGAGCTTGAGCACACAATAGTGGATGATTATATCGTAAAACCATTCAATTCTGGCACACTGAATCAAGTGCTAACAGATATTTTAGCGAAGCGTGGCGAACCAGTGGAGGATTCACAAGCTCCAGAACCTACAATAGCTGTGATCGATGGGCTAGAAGCTGTCACTGATACAGAAGATATACAAGATGGTGATGGCGAACCAACAATGATCGATATAAGCGATGATGAAGAATCCGCACCAACCACTGAGCCTGCATTGCCAAGCCTAGATGAGTTGCCAGATTTCAGCAATGATGATCTGGTAGACACAGCAGAAAGCCTACTCACACTTGAAGAGCCAGAATTAGCAGCTGAAGAATCAGACACAATAGATGAAATCGTAGAAGAACCAGCACTAGACGACGTGGCAGAAGAACCCGTGAAGGATGTTTTTGCGGCTAGCGACGAGCCAATAGCTGATGAGCTAAGCCCCGAAGCCCT
>JAITWL010000159.1 GCA_031285285.1 Deferribacteraceae bacterium
AATTGTCGGCCAGAGGCCACATAATCCTGAATCCTAGATTGCTTCGCAGAGCCTCGCAATGACAGAGAGGTAAACCCGCTTCTACAGGCTTGATACAGCCTAGGTTAGTGCATATGGGAATACGCCCCACTGGATTTATTCTGGATTGCGGCTCAAGGCCGCAATGACGTGTGCTGTCACCCCTGCGAAGCGAATGGGTCTTGGCATTTCATGACAAGTCTATTGCGAGGCTCATGCGTTGCCAATGCAGCGTTCAGGATATTGGATTTATTCTGGATTGCCACGCTACGCTCGCAAAGACGTTCTGGTGTTTATTGAATTGGGAAAATTTTGGCTTGATTTACGGAGAATATAATGAAAAAATTGCTTATCTTTCTGCTTGTATCTACACTACTTGCCTGTGCTAGCAACAGCACACAGACAGACACTACACCATCGACAGATATAACTACACCTGCCGCGCGTGCCGCGCAATGGGAAGATGGCGCTCAATATCAAGGCTATTACCGCACACTTGGCTCAATAAGAAATCTCTTTGCAATGGATATGATTGTAAGGCTTATGGCTGAAGAAGACGTTGATAGAGTGTTTGCTCAATGTTTTATTGATAACGCAATGGCAACAATCAGCCCTGACGATTTTTTAGCGCAGAAAACACCAGATCAGAGCGTATTTGATGCGGCAGTGCAACATTGCAGCACAGAGTCATTGGCAAAGATACCCCCAATTCTTGATCCTGCAAGAGATGGTATGAGTGGCGATGAGGCTCGCACATACTTGCAAAAAGAGGTTATGCTAGATTGCCTCTGGGCTGGCAATGCGCCAGCTTCCTGTGCATGCAGCGCCGAAGCGATGGCTAAGGAAATAGATAATGTGATGAGCTATCTAAAGGTGATAGATACGCGGGAAACAGATATGTTGACATATCGGCCAGATGATAAGCAAACAGCTGCACTAGTAGACGAAATATACAAAAACTGTGGCATCGTGAAATAATATAAACACTCAGATATGTTGTGCATTTTTGTTACAATGCACAACTCTATGCACAGCATAATCATTTATTATTCTTTATTTATCAATTAGTTACGTTTGGCATACTTTATGCTATATTTCACCATGAGGTGATATTATGCAATTAATATCGGTATGGCGTGAAATCCGCCTCCGTTGGCGACGACATTTCACAGCTATTCTGGGGCTTTCTATAGGTCTTTGTCTGCTTTTGCTGCTCAATGCTTTGTCAAATGCATACAAAGAGGCAACAAAGATACCACTGCAGGACGTTGGGGCCGATATTAGCATCCAGCGAAATGGCGATGTGCCAGAAGAGCTTAATGGAGTGGTATTTTCCTGCTCAGCAGTGACTATACAGCATCATGAAATAGAAGCCATCCGCAATATGGCTGGGGTGCGCTCTGTTGCTCAGGCTGTGCTGCTCTGGGTGTTTCAAGATGATCAATTTGCAATGGTTCTTGGGATTGAGCCAGAAAGCACACTTGGGCCTGGCAGGCTTAAAAACTATATGGTTGAGGGCAGATATTTAACCAATGGCAAAGAGGCACTCTTAGATGAATCTTTTGCCCGAGAGCAAGGGCTTACTGTTGGTGATAGTGTGGCTGTTGCGGGGCAGTCATTTTCCGTTGTTGGCCTTGTGGCTGCATCTCAAGCGCCTAAGATGGTAGTCGCCCATATATACATACCTCTTGATGAAGCCCAAGCTATGGCTACAGTCTCAGAAGGTGTACAAAAAGTGTCGCCATTTTCATCTCAGGATGCCAATGTGTTGTTTTTGACAGCAGATCAAGAAGCAATTCCAGCGTTATCTGCTTCGTTGAGTGAGGTTATGGGCAAAGATACAGCTATTTCCACGCCAGATACTTTCTTACGCAAGCTCGGCACAATGTTTGCGCTTTCAGATCGCTTCTCAGCAGCAGTTGGGCTGATTATCCTTGTGGTGACGTTTCTGTTAGTGTTTAAAACAGTTGCTGGTGGGATTCACGAAAGGGCGAGGGAAATTGCAGTGTTCAAATGTATTGGCTGGACAAATGGCAATATTCGCAAGCAAATTGTTTCAGAGACCTTGGCTCAATGCTTGTTAGCCGCTGCTATAGGGACAGCTTTAGCAGTGATAGCTTCTTGGCTCTTATCTTTGCATACTTTAGACATTATGATTCCTTGGGAGATGGCGCCTACACCGCATTTTCTCCCTGGTGGCGGCGAGCCTGTATTTCGCACTGTACATTTGCCTGTGCAACTGTCATTACCACTTATTGGAATAGCTTTTGCCCTTTCTTTAGGGCTTGGTGCTATAATAAGTCTATTTTGTACAAATCGAATAAGCAAAATTAAACCTTCAGAGGTGTTACGTCATGAATAATCCTATACTAGTTGCAGCAAATTTACAAAAAAGCTTTGCTGATCTAGCTGTTGTAAAAAATGTGTCTCTAAGCCTTGATGAAGGCGAATTTGTTAGCTTGGTTGGGAAATCAGGCAGTGGTAAAACCACCCTCCTCTCTTTGCTCTCTAGTTTAGAGCTTCCCACATCAGGAACGGTGAGCCTTTGTGGGAAAGATATTATCAAGGCAAGTGAGAGCGAGCTGGCATTATTTCGTCGAGCCAATATTGGCTTTATCTTTCAATCTTTCCATTTAATACCTACACTGACAGCGTGGGAAAATGTAGCTGCACCTTTATTCCCAGAGCCTATGGAGCAACGCATTCGTCGCGAAAGAGCAGTGAAGCTGCTAGAAGAAATGCAATTGGGGCATAGACTGGAGCACCTGCCCAGCGCCCTTTCTGGTGGCGAAAAGCAGCGGGTTGCCATTGCGCGGGCACTGATAAATAATCCACGGATTATTTTTGCGGATGAGCCCACAGGTAATTTAGATAGCCAAACTGGTCAAAGTATCATGGAGACCTTACACAAGGTAAACAAAGAGCAAAAGCTGACAATACTCATGGTTACACATGATAATGAACTGGCAGGAAATGCTGATCGCACACTTACAATGCAGGATGGAGTGATACAATGAAGAAATCGTTATGCTTAGTTACTGTCCTTTTCATTTTTATTTTTGCTATTACAGTACAGGCCGCTGAAACGGCCAAAATGGAAGTTTTGTTTATGAATCACGGCCCGTTACGCGCCACAATTGATAGTATACGCACAATAGCTGCCAAATATGAAGGCAAGCTCAAAGTTGAGTGGTATGATGTTTACTCAGATGAAGGCGCTCAGTTTATGAAATCCAAAAGGCTTGATGGGCATATTCCATTAATGATTTGGATAAATGGCAATACCACACAAAAAATTGATGGCAAAGATACACGCTTTGAAGGCTTCCCAAGTGGAGCAGCAGGGCCAGCTACATTCCAAGGCTCTTGGGATATGGAATTGCTTGATAAAGCCTTGTTACAGGCGACGAAGTAAATATGTATATTCCATATATTTTGCACGAATTGCGAAATCGTTCGCAGCGTACAGCTATTAATATTATAGGCATAGCGATAGGTGTCGCTTTATTTGTTGCAGTGAACGCTGTAGCTGATGGCTATCAAGCTGCTGTTGCCTTGCCTTTTAAAGATTTAGGTGCAGATATGGTCGTGCAGCAGCCAGAGCACAAAAGCACCAGCCAAGAAAGTCGCAGCATGCGAGGTATACGCTTGCCATTCTCTAATCAATCTATAGCAGCTAGCGATCGGCAAGCTTTGGCAATATTGGAGCATGTATCGGCCAGTTCTCAAGCTTTATTGCTTTGGGAATTTTTGCCAAGTGGCTTTCGCACAGTCATGGGAGTTGATCTCACTCAGCCTTCACTTGGCCCTGTGCGCGTTAATGAATGGATAAGCCAAGGCAGAAGCTTGGAAAATCCAAACGAAGCATTGGTGGAAAAGCATTTTGCCAATTTTATTCGTATCAAAAATAGGCGACACTATGGAAGTAGGCAGCAAAACTTTCTCTATAGTGGGGCTATTAGAAATCAAAGAGGGAGTGCAGATAGCAGCAGCAAATATTTATCTATCTTTGCCTGATGCACAAACATTATTGCCAACTGAAACAGATCCTGTGAATATAATATATTTGCGATTAAGCGATCCTGTTATGCAAAATACTGTGAAGGAATCAATCAACAACCATATGCCTATGCTTTCTGTGAGCAGTTCAGATTCTTTTCTTGAGCTAATGGGTGGGGTATCGGCGATCTCTGGCTGGTTCTCTTGGATTGTATCTGCTGTTGCCCTGCTTGGCGCGGGTCTATTAACACTCAAATCGATGACGGCCAGTATGGTGGAGCGTGTGCCAGAGATTGGAATACTTAAGGCTTTGGGCTGGACAGAAAAAAATATTAGAGACCAGCTGCTTGGTGAAGCTATGTTGCAATGCTTGATTGGCGGTGTTTTGGGCATAATTATTGGATATATAGGTGCTTACCTATGGAAGTGTCATGGGAATTGAACCCACTTCCAGCCGCAGCTAGGGCAGAAAATGCCGCATCCCAAGTTATGCAGCTTCCTATAAGCGTTTCATGGATATTATCTGCAACAGCATTTTGTTTTACTCTCATGCTTGGCGCAGTTGCCGCTTGGGCTATGAGCAAAAGTACAGCTCGTTTACGCCCATCACTAGTTTTAAATAGAGGATAAGGAGGTCAATAACGTCAGCACTTGACAGTTTATCATAGTATCTGTATGCTTTCTATCATGTAAGATATGTGGTGAAATAATGTTACTTGCTTTTTGTATCAAGAATTTTCGCTCAATTGTGAACACTGCTGTTGACATGCGTCTTCACAATGAAGCTATATCTGCTGCGCCCTGCCTTGGCATGTATGGCGCAAATGCGTCCGGCAAATCAAATATAATGGATGCTATCTCGCTGCTTAGGGATATTATAGTCAAAAGGACGATTGATAGCAGCTATTTTCCTAATAAAATTCAGCATCAAGAGCCTTTTAGCAGCTTTGAGCTAGATTTTGCAATTGAGCAGAATATTTACAGTTATTCACTTATGTATGATGGCCTTTCGATAGTGGGCGAAGCATTAAGCTGTGATGGCGAGTGCCTATATCACATAACGAGCGAGATGCTTGATTTTTCCGCCATCGAAAGAGACAACTATTCAGCCCAAAAGCTGGAAGCCATCTTGGATGTGGAATGCAAAGATGGGCGCGGTCAACGAGCCGCCTTCCTCTCTGTCGCAGGCAGAAATTACGCTGGCCTGAATGCAAAGCTCACTCAAGCATTTCACTATATCTCTGAGCAGATAATCACCTATCAATATTCTGCAAGCAATACAATAGATAAGATCCAAGCTGTGTCAGATATAATCAAAAAGCTTGATATCAGCATCAATAGCATGGCGGCTGAGCAAGGCAGCATCTACACCTATCACACCTCAATTGATGGCAAAGAGATACGCTTTGAGCTTGATGAAGAGTCCCTTGGTACGCAGATTATGACGCGTATGCTTGGCACTATCCTTGCGGCACTGGAGACTGGCAGTGTGATCTTGGCTGATGAGCTGGATGCCTCATTGCACCCACTATTGTTGCAAGAAGTGATCAAGCTATTCAAAGATGAGCGCTATAATACCAAGGGTGCACAATTGATTTTCACAGCTCATAACACAAATATACTGGAAGAGCTGATCAGCGCTGCTGAATTTGGCATTGTCACTAAGACACAGAAGAAGGGCACAACGCTTGCGCGTGCGATTGATTATGACATAGCGGATGGGATGAGCCTGCAAAAAGCTTATCTAAATGGGGAGCTGGGCGGGATACCCTTCCCGTATATTTAATGTTTAGCGCCCACAGGACGTGGGCAAGACGATCGGCAGACGAGCGAAGCGACTGAATGCCGTAGCGGCACAGGACGTGCCGACGGAGATTAATTATGAAGACATCCATTACCATAATTTGCGAGGGCGCATCAGAGCTTGCTTATATTCAAGAGATAAATCGCTATATGCGAGAGAATGAAATTGACTATGTTTTTCATGCGAGAGATGCGCAAGGCGGCTTTTTTGCAAATATTGAGAGAAAATACAGCCATGAGTATCAAAAAAACTCCAAGCAATGGGTGGAAATCTGGGTGGATGGCGATATATACATACGCGATGAGATAGATTTGCAAGAGCGTTATGATAATAGGATCGAGCATATGCCCGATTTTCGATTTAATTATATGAATTTTGAAGATTTTTTGATAATGCATCTTGAAGATGATAAGCTGAAAAAATGGGAGGCGCTCTGCCGTAAGCAAGGCCATTTTATCACACCAATGATAGCAGATGCCTATAAGCCGCTACTCAGGGAGCATATATTTAGGGATTATCGAAAGGGCTTCTTGCCAGATCAATTTGCGATTACGCAAGACTGCCTAGCTAGGCTGTTTCAGCACAATAAAGATGATAAAATACCATTCCGTAGCGATTTTGCAGATTTTTTGGAAGATATTTTGGTGGCTAGCAAATAGTGTTATGATAATTTGCCACAATTATGCTATAAAGTGATCGGAAAGATTGTTCATATTAGGAGTATTTATAAATGTCAACATCAGTGGTTTTAGGCGCCCAGTGGGGCGATGAGGGAAAAGGGAAAATTGTCGATATGTATTCATCTCGTGCAGATGTGGTTATGCGCTATCAGGGCGGCCATAATGCTGGGCACACCGTATGGGTGAATAACAAGAAGTATGTGCTGCATTTGATTCCTTCGGGGATTATCCATAAGGGCACTATGAATTTAGTCGGCAATGGCGTGGTGGTGGAGCCTTGCGCCCTGCTAAAAGAGATGCAGGATCTCGCGCAGGATGGCATAGTATTCAAGGGTCGCTTCTTTATTAGCGATCGTGCACAGGTGATTATGCCTTTTCATATGGATTTTGATAAAAAGCGTGAGGAGCGCAAAGGTGATAAGAAGATTGGCACCACTGGCCGCGGCATTGGCCCTTGCTATGCTGATAAGGTCGGCCGCTCAGGCATTCGCATGGGCGACTTGCTCAATCTGCCATATATGCGTGAAAAGCTCGAAGGCCACCTTGATGAGCTAAATGCTCAGGCGCAGTATCTTGGCCTGCCTAATATCAATATTGATAATATCATGGCCGAATTTGCAGGCTATGCCAAAGAGCTGGCGCCATATATCGCCGATACTGTCACTATGGTGAATGAGGCCATAGCAAAGAACCAGAAGATCATGCTGGAAGGCGCTCAAGGCACGCTGCTTGATATAGATTTTGGCACATATCCTTATGTGACATCGTCTAATGGATCTGCTGGCGGCGCTTGCTGCGGCACAGGCATCTCTCCGCGCCTTATAGGCACGATAGTAGGTGTGACTAAGGCTTATTGTACTCGCGTTGGTGAGGGTCCTTTCCCCACAGAGCTTTTAGACGATATGGGCGAGCAGCTGCGCAAGAATGGCCATGAATTTGGCGCAACCACAGGTCGTCCGCGGCGTTGCGGCTGGCTCGATCTTGTGGCGCTCAAATTTAGCTGCATGATCAATGGCCTCTCGCATATAGCGCTGACCAAGCTTGATGTGCTCTCTGGCATAGATGAGCTTAAAGTTTGTGTGGCTTATAAGATTGATGGCAAGGAGACAACATCTTTTCCTGCTGATCTTGCAGCGCTTGCAAGCGCCGAGCCAGTGTATATCAGCCTCCCTGGCTGGAAAGAAGATATCACCAAGGCGAAAAGCGTGGCAGAGCTGCCAGTCAACGCGCAGAGCTATATTAAATTTATCAAAGATTTTGTAAATACAGATTATTGTGTGGTCTCTGTGGGCACAGATAGATTTGAGACTATTGAATTGATAGATGTGTTTGCATAAAATCAGAGGTAGAAAATGTACAAAAATTTAATAGCCTTGTTCCCTGAATTTAACCATGGAGGGGCTATTCCTACTCAACTATCTGTTGGTATTTTTTTAAGCTCAGATATTGATTTAGGTGCATACAAAAGTGCATTGATTTCAAAAGGTTTTAAGGAGGATGATTACGGATGATTACCCTAACAAGAAATATCCTAATGGATTTGACTTTTATAAATTTAAATCAAAAAAAGATAAAAATACAGGTTTATACCTCATAGAATTCTTTTTTAATCAGAAGCCTGATAAAAGGGACAAAACTATGGTGTTGACAAAAGAGATGTCTATGCCAACACTGATAGATACTGTTATAACCGCTTTTCCTGAGTTGGATTTATCACAATTGGATGAGACATGTGCTATCAGAATTCATAGCGAATTTATCTATAAAAAAGGTCTAAAGGACATAGTAGAAGCCTATGGAGATAACTTGAATAACTTAGGTTTTGAACGCAAGTGGGATATGATGGGTAATCCATATTGCAAAAATGACAATTCACAAGAGCTTCGTTTTTATGAGCACCTTCCATACATATTAGCTTGGGGGACATATAATTTGAATGAACCTCGCAATTGGAATCAAAATTTAATATCTAGGCTATATGTCGTTGAGTGATACGGGGCTGATTGGAGTCGAACCAACTTTAGTTTTTTTGCTGTTAGTGTTTTTAGCCAAAACACTTGCTCCCCCGATGGGAACATTGCAGCCCCATTATAAATGGGAGGCGGGAGTTTAATTGAGCTTCCATTTTATTGATATTAATCAATATTTGCTTCACATATTCTATTTTGTACCGTCGGAAATACCGTCACTATTTCTTTCCGCTTTTGATATTCGGATTTTATAGCGATATTGAATATTTTACAAGCTATTTTTCCTGTTCCAATAAAGCCTTAACTTCACTAACAAGCACATCTTTATTAGGAATATAGTAAACGTAGGTAGACGCAAAGACCTGATTGCTAAGACCACCTAAAGCATACTCCGCCACCACATCTTTGCTTGTTTTGCATAAAATAATGCCAATAGGCGGATTGTCGTCATCTTCATTTATCTCTGTCTTGTAGTAATTTAAATAGGCGTTCATCTGCCCTGCGTGTTCAGGCTTCAATTCACCCATTTTCAGGTCAATCAGCACATAGGCTTTCAATATTTTATTGTAAAATACCATATCTACATAATAGTGAGTGTTACCAATGGTTACACGCTGCTGGCTGCCCACATACATAAAGCCACGGCCAAGCTCAAGCAGAAAATCTTCAATGTGCCTTATCAACTTAGCTTCCAAATCTTTTTCAAGCATGGGCTTATTCTCTGGTACGCCAAGAAACTCAAACACATACGGCTCTTTGAGCATATCCTCTGGTCGTGTCATAGTTATGCCTTGTGTAGCAAGCTCCAACACACGTTCTTTATTCGCCTTTCCATCAGATAAAAGAAGTCTCTCAAAGAGTGAAGAGTTGATTTGACGCTTCAATTCTTCCACAGACCATCTTGCATTTGCACATTCCTGCTCATAGAATGCTCTCGCATCGTTATCCTTAACTGATAGCAGCTCCAAATAATGAGACCATGACAATTTTCCAGATGCCGTCTGGATTTTTGGATACTGCAAATACAGCTCACGCATGTTGTATAGGTTTGAGCGTGAATAACCACGTCCAAGCTCTTTTGTCAGCCGTTTTGATAACTCTGGCAGCAACTTTGCTCCATATTGCGCCTTTAGATTGCCGTCTTGCTCACGCTCCACAATAGTGCGTCCAACTTGCCAATAAACATTGAGCATAGTTGTATTTATCTCACGAGATAGGTTTGCCCGCGCCGTTTCCATTATCGTTCTTATCTCGCTAACGAGGATATCCATTTCAGAGTGTTTCATAATTTGTTACCTTTGTCAGCATCACACTTTACTTTTTATATTATCATACACGACTTTTGCTAAAAGGCTTACCGTAAGCTGATTAAAGTCTTTATTATTGATAAATTTGCTTACTATATCTTCATTGTGTAGATTTAACACATTCTATCCTTGTCTAGTCATTGGTTATAACATGAAATATCGCAAAAGGTAAGTGCATACTTGTGTGCGTTACTCTATAAATTGTAATAAATGATGTCCCTATCCTCCGTCTATGTTATAAAAGGTTTAACGAGACCAATAAACAAAAGGAGTAAGGGACAAATGAATACTACCAAAGAACGTAAGGAATTAAC
>JAITWL010000165.1 GCA_031285285.1 Deferribacteraceae bacterium
GTTAATTCCTTACGTTCTTTGGTAGTATTCATTTGTCCCTTACTCCTTTTGTGTATTGGTCTCGTTAAACCTAATATAACATAGACGGAGGATAGGGACATCATTTATTACAATTTATAGTCTAATAAAATCTTTGCGAATTTAGCTTTATTTTTCTGTCATTCTGATATACTCTATCTTATTATACGATTAATCTATAAGGTTAAAGGGAGACCTTTTTGCTGGATAAATACTTACAAGAAATCCTTTTTGCAATTGATGAAGACTATGAAATCAATCTTGCTGCGCAATCACTATCGCGGCTGACGGGCAAAGATCACGAAGCATCTATCGGCACTCTTTGCTATGAAGAATTGATGGGGCGCAGCGAGCCCTGCCTTAATTGCCCTATGAAAAAGGGTAAGGATAGCGGCGAAGTCTTGCATGATGTCATCCTTACTGGCGGAGAGCGGCGCTTTTATCTAAGCACCTTCGCCAAAGACAAGGATAACGACCTCTTGGTGGAATCAATGTCTGATATCACTGTGTTGCAAAAGGATTCGAACCAGCTTCGTCACGAAATGAAGAAGCTGAAAGCTGAACACGTTGCTGGCCAGCTCAAAAGCCGCACTATGCAGCATGATTATAATTTTTTGTTGAATGCAATCAATAAGCAAACTTATGGACTTATGGCTGTAAATAGAAGCCATGAGGTCATCGTGCTGAACACTGTGCTACGCGACTATGCTGAAAAGAAAACGCCCAAGCACTGCTACGAAATATATGGCAAGAGCGAGCCCTGCAGCGACTGCCCTTTTGATAATCCAGATGTGCGTAAGACGCCACGGGATATGAGCAAGAAGAATATGACTGTCACCTATGGCATGTATGATGACCATCTCGTGGAAAGTGTGCGTGATACCACCCGCGAGATACAGCTGATCAATGAGATTCGTATATCGCAAAACGAAGTGCAGGAGAAGCAGCGCCAGATGGAGCTACTCAATAAAGACCTCCTACGCATGAATAGCGACCTCAAAGTGGTTCAAGCTATGATTGATGAAGAGTTTCAAAAAGTGGGGCAAATTCAGCAGAGCCTCTTGCCCGAGACGCTGCCAGAAATCGCTGGCTATGAGTTTAGCGCATTCTACACCCCCACCGAACACGCTGGTGGCGACTATTACGATTGCATCGAAATGAGCAACAACCATTGGGGCTTTGCTATAGCAGATGTGTCGGGCCACGGTGCGCCAGCAGCCGTTATTATGGCAATGTCGCGCTCAATAATGCGCTCCTACACTTATGATGTAGCTTCCTCAGCGGATGCGCTTAGCATGGTGAATGAGATCCTTTGCGATAATGTGCATAGCAATGACTTTGTCACAATGTTTTACACAGTTATGGATTCTAAAACTGGCAAATTGAACTATGCTAGCGCAGGGCATAACCCCATGCTGCATTTTGATAAATCAGAGATGATGGTGCGCACACTGACAGCTGGAGGCATGTTTCTGGCGGCCTTTCCTGGCGTTGAGTATGAGGAATGCTCCGTGCAGCTTGATGAAGGCGATATACTATTCATGTATACCGACGGCCTAGTGGAAGCAATGAACCCTCGCCGCGAGCAATACACTATGGATAGGGTGATCAGCCACTTGATAATGTATGCAAACTCCAGCTGTGAAGAAATAGTGTCAGAAATTATGGCAGACGTGAGACGCTTTGCTGAGAATACGCCTTTTGAAGATGATGTCACCATATTGGTGATGAAGAAAAATTAAAACAAGGAGGGCTGTCTGTGAATATTGCGAAGCAAATAATTGATCAGCGCATCACTGGTATTGTCGCAGACAATCCATTCGTCTTTGATGATCTGGCGGATCTAGAGCGAAAGCGTTCAAGAGCTTTTTTATTGCTAGGTGTTGCTGCTTATTTGGGCATTGATATGGCTGAAGCTGTGCAATATATTACAGATGGTGCCAACGATGGCGGTTTTGATGCGGCATATATAGCTCAACAAGGTGAAGGGCGGCTAGGCGTAGCCTTGTTCCAGTCAAAATATGTGCGCGATTTAGAAAAGGACAGTAACTTTCCTGCAAATGCTATAGAGAAGGCCGTTTCAACTATACAATCGGTATTTGATCCTGCCAAAGAGTTACAATTAAATGAGAAAAGCAGGCAAAAAGTTGAAGAAATTCGTTCATATAAAGAACATGTGCCATATGTAACTTTTGTTATGCTTAATAATGGTTTGTCTTGGAATCAAGATGGGCAAAGTCACATAGATAATGCATATAAGGGGAATGGGCAAGTTGAATTTGTTCATTTCAATCATAATGATATTATTAAACATATGCATCAGCCACCAAGCATTGATACAAAGATACAATTCAAAGGCAAGGCAATACAAGAAGATTTTGATTACAAAAGAGTCATGCTTGGCAAAGTATCAGTTAATGAGATACACAGACTTATTGAAGAGTTTGGCGATGGCCTGCTTGAAAAAAATATACGCAAATTTTTGGGTTTAAACCCTGTTAATAAGCAAATCTGTGATAC
>JAITWL010000171.1 GCA_031285285.1 Deferribacteraceae bacterium
AGACAATCTGGAAGAGACTGTTAATTGGTATATAAATGAGCTGGGGTTTAAGCTCGTTAGCGAATGTGTGATGGATGACGGAACTCAAATAAAATATCTCAAGGGCAGGGATTTTACCTATGAAATTTATCAGCCAGCAGTAGGCGTAGATCCCAAAACAGCTGGAAAGATAGATCATGTCGCCTTTGTCTCTGAGAATCTTGAGGGCGACTACAAAGAATGCATGAAGAGAGGCTATAAAGATACAACGGGCGGCATTCAGGCTATTCCTGGTGTTAGATATTTTAAATTTCTAAATGTAACAGGCGAAGAGGTCGAATTCTGCCAAGCAATATGAATTGCGAAGCAGAAAGGAGAATAATATGAAAGGCAAGATGAAAGTTGCAGTGATGACTGGTCTTGGGAAAATGGACTATGTGGAGCGCGATATTCCGCAGCCAAAGGCACATGAAGTGCTAGTGAAGCTTGAGTATGTTGGCGTCTGCGGTAGTGATTTACACTATTATGAGCATGGACAAATTGGCCCCTATATTGTGAAACCGCCATTTGTATTAGGCCATGAGCCTGGTGGCGTGGTGGCTGAGGTGGGCGCGAATGTGAAGCATCTGAAAGTGGGCGACAAAGTAGCTGTCGAGCCAGGCATACCTTGCGGCCATTGCGAGCTTTGCAGAGAAGGTAAGTATAATCTCTGCCCAGATGTATTTTTTCTCGCAGCGCCTCCTATAGATGGCGCATTCCAAGAATATATCGCCCATGATGCCGCGTTTTGCTTTAAATTACCTGACTCTATGAGCACTATGGAAGGTGCAATGATCGAGCCATTCGCAGTGGGGCTTCATGCAGCAAGGCAGGGGCACGCTCAGGCAGGGCAAACGGCCGTGGTGTTTGGCGCAGGCTGCATAGGTCTGATGTCTATGCTGGCGTTCAAAGTGTGTGGCGTATCTAAAGTATACCAAGTGGATGTAGTGCCAAAACGTCTAGATAAGGCCAAGGAGCTTGGTGCGACAGAAATCATCAATGCCAAAGATGTTGATCCTATTGCTAAGGTGAATGAGCTGACAGGTGGCAGAGGCTGCGATCTGGTGCTAGATACCTCAGGCACAGAGATAGCGTACGCGCAAGCTGTGGAAATGCTTCGCAAAGCAGGCACATTTGTGGCTGTTGGCTATAGCAAATCAGGCATGGTAAATGTTCCTATGAGCAATGCTATGGATAAGGAGCTGAATATAGCAACAGTAAGCCGCTATCGGCACGTATATCCAATGGCTATTGAAGCAGTGGCTAGCGGTAAGGCAAATATCAAGGGTGTGGTGACGGATGTTTTCAGCTTTGATGATATGCAAAATGCTATGGATAGAAGCGTTGCAGATAAGATGAATATTGTAAAATCAGTGATTAAGATAGGATAGTTTTACACAAGATATAAAGCTCCCATGATGCTATTTGTATCATGGGAGCCCAAAAATTAGACTTTATCTATAAACATCCACAATGAACTTATTCAAATCACCTCTATACTTTGCTACTGAAAACTCCACAGGATCAGGATAGGACTCTGAATAGGCCACTGTCTTCACAAAGCTGACAGCCTTGCCAGCGAATATTTTCAGCAGCTCAGCCTCACCTTTATGGGAATTAACGGCTTCTATTTCGCGGTTGACATGGCTCACGCGCACGCCATACAGCTCTTCCAGCGAGTCATAGAGCGATTTTTCAGAAAAATCAACATCCATCAACCGTGAAAAAGGTTCATATGGTAGATATGTTTCCACATACACAAGTGGCGTATCATCAGCCGAACGCAGACGTTTTAAATAAATCATCTGAGCGCCGACCTTGAGCTTTAGCTTTTCGCAGGCTTCGCCAGGCCCAGTCACCTTCTCAAGAGCCAGCACTAGCGTGTGTGGCATCATGCCTTTGGTGTGCATCTCTTGATTAAATGTCTCTAGCTTGCTCAGAAAGCGTGCTTCTACTTTTGGCTTGGAGACAAACGTACCACGCCCCTTATAGCGCGCCAAACGCCCCTCTGACACCAACTCATTAAATGCCTGCCGTATAGTTGGCCTGCTGACACCCAGCGCCTCGCTTAGCTCGCTCTCAGGCGGCAGCATATCGCCTTCTTTAAGCATTGAGGACTCCAACATCGCAAGCACACAGCGCTTTAGCTGATAATACAATGGTATTGGTGTGTTTTTGTCCAGTTTAATCGTATTTATAAAATCATTCATGCTATTTGTATATATCTCCTTACTTTTACTCTAGCACAGTTTTTAATAAATATAAAATACAAAAACTAAATTGACAGGTATATGATATAATGTTAATATGTAATGACATACAATATGGAGATGATGATGAAAATTTTAGTGACTGCTACGTCGTTTAACCCAAAAAATAATACGCCAGCCCTAGCGCGTCTTAGCGAATTTGCAGATGAAATAATATTCAACCCTATGGGGCGGCCGCTCACAGAAGATGAGCTGATACCGCTTCTGGCTGACTGTGATGGCTATATTGCGGGGCTTGATTTTATCACTGACAAAGTGCTCGCAGCCTGTGGGAAGCTCAAAGTGATCTCGCGCTATGGAGTGGGCGTGGATCGTGTGGATCTCGAAGCCGCTAAGGCATGCGGGATAAAGGTTTGCAATACACCGGGCGCGAACCTACATGCGGTGGCGGATTTAGCATTTAGCCTGATACTGAGTGTTGCACGCAGGATACCTACACTTGATAGCAAAACCCGTGCAGGCCAGTGGCCACGCTCAATGGGTACAGAAGTGTATGGTAAAACTATTGGCATACTTGGCCTTGGGTCTATAGGCAAGGCTGTGGCCAAGCGCGCACAAGGCTTTGACATGGCTGTAATGGCCTACGACCCTTATATTAATGAGCAATACACCAAAGATAATAATATAACCGCTGCCAGCCTAGATGAAGTGCTGCGTCAAGCCAATATCATTAGCCTGCACTTGCCATATAATGATGAAACCAAGAATATACTGAATAGAGAAGCAATGCAGACAATGAAGCAGGGCGCAATCATTGTAAACACTGCACGCGGCGGGCTTATTGATGAGGCGGCGGCCTATGAGCTGCTGGAATCTGGCCACCTTGGTGGGCTTGGGCTTGATGTCTATGAGAAAGAGCCACCCAGCCAGTCGCCATTATTTGGCCTGCCAAATACTGTGTTGCTGCCACATACTGCTTCGCACACGCTGGAGGCTGTGGAGAATATGTCAAATATGTCTGTGCAGAATCTGATCGACGTTTTATCTGGCAAGGCCTGCTCTTATACTGTCGTTTAACCCTAAAAGTGGCGTCATTGCAGGCTTAGCTTGCAATGACGAATTTAATCAAACCAATACTTATAGCCAGCTACAATAGTAAATAGCTTTGGTGATAGCTTAACATCATTATCAGCCTCATAGCTAAACGAACTCATCGCAACATAATTAGCCTCAATATTGAAGGAATGTTTGTCATTTATGATATATAGCAAGCCAAGGCCAGCCTTGCCTATTAGAGCGAAGTCGTTATCTCTCTCCAACA
>JAITWL010000062.1 GCA_031285285.1 Deferribacteraceae bacterium
GCAATAAACTAAGGCAAAAGTCCTTCGGCGAAGTGGCGCCCCTAATGCATACATCGCTGTAGAAAACTATTGCTTTATCGAAAGTTTTTAGCATAATGGTAATATATCATAACAGGAGGTTTATTATGCAAGCATTGGTTCTTTTGGCTGATGGTTTTGAGGAAGTGGAGGCATTGACGCCTATTGATCTATTACGGCGGGCTGGCGTGACTATTACAACAGCATCCATAAGCGATTCACAGGATGTCATGGGTTCGCATAATGTTATTGTGAAGGCAGATACTTTGTTAAAAAATGTTGCAGACAAAGCTTATGATATGGTTATACTGCCTGGTGGTGGCGTGGGCACACAGAATCTTGGTAAGTCGGAGCTGGTCACAGGGCTTCTCAAGCGCCAGTATAGCGCGGACAAATATGTCGCTGCAATCTGCGCTGCGCCTACAATTCTACCCAAGGCTGGCATCAATGGGCATAAGATGACTTGCTATCCAGCTATGGCAGATGCTTTAGATCCGCAGCTATATTGCAACGAGCGCGTGGTGGTGAGTGGCAAGGTGATCACTAGCCGTAGCGCAGGCACGGCAATGGATTTTGCCCTAGAGCTTATCAAAACGCTGCTTGGCGAGGCGAAAATGCAAGAGATTAAGGCGCAGATAGTGTATTGAAAATAAATGCCACTGAATTTAGAAAAATTAATCACAGAATCAAGTTGTCACAGGAAATTGGCTGAGCGCATTTGTAGGGACGACCGACTCTGCGGGCATTGCCCGCAATAATTCCCCACTGGACTAATGCGGGAGAGCGGAGTCGCTCTCCCCTACAAGTGCATAGTATTCTTGTTTCATGACAAGTCTATAGACCAAGCTTTTTCCCAAGATCTGCTAAAGCTTCTCTGCTTATAATTGCAACAGCTTTAAATAGTGGATGATTGGATTTTTCTGCGCAGAGTGTGCACCATGCCGCAGCCCAGCCAGCGATATGCTCTGAATAAAATTCTTTAAGGCTATCCAGCTCATTTTCGCCTTGATTAATCTTTGATATAAGGTGGGCGATAAAAATCAATTCCAGCCCTATATGATCATCTGGCTCATGCTTTAAGTGTTCTGCTTGAAGGCCGTGCTTCGCATACCACCGCCTTGCGCTTAATGTGGATTCCTGAAAGAGCATCGGATCTGGGCCTACATAAAGCGATTCCCACGGTGGTGCCTGCACTGGCCCACTAGTGCCCACAAATAGGCGCTGATAATCATTCACTATATCATCATAGCCCTGATCATCAAGACTGCCGTTAAATTGGGCTGCCCATTGTTTCAACATGTGCGCCCCCTCAATAAAGGGGGGCGTATCAATGCTAAGAGGCGTATCATCAAAGATTTCTTCTTCGATGAGCTTCTTATAAAAATCTTTCTCTGGGTATTGGTACAATATTTTTCCCATTAGCCCAAAAAACACAGCATAGTTTTGCATGCTTAGTCCTTATTTCTTTACAGCATACTTATGAGGAGTGATCACATAAGATGGCTGCGTATCCCCATCTGGTAACGGCTCGATGGCATCCAGTGTGCCATACTGTTTCCTCAGCTCTGCCACATCGCCGTATTGCAGGCATCTTTGCAGGCAAGCGCCCACACAGGCGGGATTGCGCCCCTGATCGAGCTCTCCAGCGCACAAGTCGCATTTAAATACTTTGCCGCTTGCCGCATCCACAGTGCTTGGTGCTTGATATGGGCACACTTCTCTGCACACGCCGCAACCATCGCATTTAGCTTGGTCGATGATGACCACGCCATCGCTATCCCGCTTATAGATGGCCTCTTGCGGGCAAGCAGGCAAGCAAGCAGGATCGGCGCAGTGCATGCATGATGCAGATACAAAGTATTGTGTGACCTTGTCTGGCACAAGGTAGCCACTTTTTTCTATCCAGCCACCGCTGTTATATTCCCGTACCCTGCGGATTTTTATCCCGACAGGCAGGTTATTTATGTCTTTGCATGCCATCTCGCATGCTTTGCAATTTATACAGGCGCTTGTGTCAATATGAAATCCCAACTGGCTCATCTTCTACCCCCTTCAGAAGCTGTGTACGTGCCGACAGGCATTTTTACATACTCTGGCAGTGGCTCGCCATTCCACTTTTCCACTTCGATATTGCAGCTGTTCCAGCCTTGGTGCCCTTGGCCTGTGGAATATGCGCCAATGAGTATATTTATATTGCCGCCGCGATCCACTTGCTCTTTGTCATCCCATAGTATCCATGCGCCTTGGCCGATACCCACCACGCCTGGTCTTACATTTGGCGTGATCTGCACCCTTATCAAAATTTTGCCGTGACGGCTCTTGATAAGCACCGTCTCATTATCTTGCAGCCCTTTAGCTTTTGCATCAATAGGATTGATAAGCGCTGTGTGATCAAAAAGCTCTCTAAGCCAGTAGCTGCCACCAAAGGTGGAGTGTGCGCGCATAGGCACGTGCAGATTCAAGAGCTGCATAGAGTAGTCACCTTTTGTTTTCCTACCCCAGTCTTTAAAAGTGCCTTCATAGCCTTCTATCGGCGGTCTATATGTTGGGATTGGGTCGACTTTCGAGAAGCCTATCAGATCTATTGCTTCAACTAGAGCCTTGCAATGCACCTCAAGCTTGCCACTACGCGATGGCAGCGGATTTGCTACTGGGTCTTTTATAAAATCTTCCATCACTATGTGATTATGCTTATCGCCTTTCTTCCTTGTGAAATGATAGATGCCTTTTTCCACAAAGTCTTGATAGCCGATGACGCCTTGCTGAGCCGTACCTTCGAAGCCTAATCTCTTGAGATCAGCATCAGTCACTGTCACTAGAGGCACATAGTCATTTTTAGCCTCATCCCAGACAGTTGCATCAAGCACTTGATAGAATAAATCCTGCTCCAAGGAGTATGGTTGAATGCGATCAGGGTCGAAGCCCATCCTCTTGCCTGCCTCTTTAGCTATCCAGATATCGTCTTTAGCCTCAAACAATGGCTCGATAGCTTTGCTTGATAGCGTGATCTGATCTTTATAGCCTATGCATAGGTTTCCTGGGCGCTCCCACATGGATGTCACAGGTAGCAGCAGGTCTGCAAATTTTGCACAGGTGGTGAGGTAAGATTCATTGCAAGCGACAAATTCCACCTTCCTTACAGCCTCGATTGCCTTGGCTGCGCCAGGCAGCTGCCCCATACGCTCAGCCTTGGCAAAGTAAATCATCTGGAAGTTGCAATCTTTATCCTTGCCTGTAGCTAATCTGTATTTGCCATTTAATATTGCATCCCATAGCTGGGTGCGGTTTACACGTGGGTTGATTGGGTTTTCAATTTTTTCGGCTTTGGAGAAATTACTTGGGCGAGCAAGCCATGTGCCGCCACGGACAAGCTGCGGCCCTTCTGTAAGCCATGAGTGGCCGCCATCGCTGCCGACTACATTGCCTGTAGTGCCTATATGGCCAGTCATTGCACCAAATGTCATGATGAGCTGCGGCCATGAGTCCGCATTATTGACCCTTGCTGGCGCTGGAGACATGATCAGTGCCACACGCTCAGTCTTGGCTATTTCTCTTGCGAGTTTTTTAATATTTTCAGGAGCGACACCGCAGATTGCAGCCGCACATGCAGCGGTTTTTGGCTGCTTATCATAAGTGCCAAGAATATAATCTTTCAAATTTTCTTTTGGGTCAGCACCTGCTGGCATATGATCTTTATCAAAGCCTACAGTGTATTTATTTATATAGTCCCAGCGTACTAGCGGGTTTCTAGTAGGGTGATCTTCTGTCAATAATGTGTGCATCATACCAAGCACCATCGCATGGTCTGTTGCTGGGCGCACAGGATACCAGTCCTCATGGGCGACTTCCATTGCCACAGCCGAAGGATTGAAGAATGGGTCTACTGATACAAATTTTGCACCTGCTTTTTTGACCTCTAGGAGCTTGCGCATAGGTATCCCTGAGCGACTCCATGCAGGATTGTATGCCCAAAATACTACTAGCTGAGAGTTTTGCAGATCCATAAAGTCGTTAACGTCTTCGCCTGTGCCAAGACGGCTCATAGGAAGGCCGATAGCTGGGCCAGTGGCTGTCCATGATCCGCTAGAGCAAGAAGCCCAGTCGGCCACGAAGCCGCCAGATAGGCTGAGAAGACGACCCATATCAGAATAAAATGATGTGCCACCGCTTGAGGCTGTAGCGCTGCCAAGTGCGCAGGAGTAGATAGCTTCGTTGCCATGTGTTGCAACTATCCTTTTGAGCTCGCTTGCCAAGATATCTAGGGCTTCATTCCAAGAGATGCGAACCCATTCATCGCGCCCACGTAGCTCTTTCTTACCACCACCGGGAGCCCAGTTTTTTCTAACCATAGGATATTTAAGCCTATCAGGGCTCATTATATCCATACGAAGCGCACGCCCCTTGGCACAGCCTCGCAGCTGTGGATTTTCAGCAGTATCAGGGATGGTCTCATCAGTGCCAGCGCGAACAATCACACCATCCACTACATACACTTTGTTGAAACCTTTGCTGCCACAGTCAGACCAGCATGACACTGGTATCCATCTGCCTTTGCCATTAGCCATAGCTGCAGTTGCACTATCCGCTTGCTCCAACCCAAGCGCACCGCAACCACCTAAGGCCACTGTGCCACCAAGAATGGAGCTCCACTTGAGAAAGCTTCTGCGATTCATTTGTAGACTTGCTGCATTTTTGCTCATATCGCCTCCCTATACAATTTTGTAGCATAAGGTATTTATAACACTGCTAAGTGATATAAGCAACATGTGATCTTGTGATCTTTTCTGGGAGGTCAACGGCGTTGATTCCGTCATTAGACTTGTTATGAAATGCCAAGACCCATTCGCTTCGCAGGGGGTGACAGCACACGTCATTGCGGCCTTGAGCCGCAATCCAGAATAAATCCAGTGCGGGAACATTACAATTAAGAACAATTCCCCCATTGGATTAATCCTAGATTGCGGGTCGAGCCCGCAATGA
>JAITWL010000066.1 GCA_031285285.1 Deferribacteraceae bacterium
TTTTAAATCTCATCAAGAGCAGAAATCAGGGTGTCTAAATTTGCCTCCATAACCTCTTGGTTTGCTCTTTCGTACATGTCATGTATGTCTTTTCCAAGCTGACTATCATTCTTAGACAACTCGTCACTATTAGCTCTTGCATATGTCATACCATTGCTATCAGAAAATTCTATTATTATCTCATAGTGTTCCTCAAGAGCCTCTGCTATCTTAAAGCGATCCGTTGTTGTAAGACGTATAGTATTATCATTAATTATACAGCTAACACCATCCCCATAAAATGGCTTCTCCCATTTGATTTTTCCACTTTTTGTATTTGATATAAGTTTTTTTATAACATTAACAAGTTTATTCATTTCATTTCACTCCCAGTTCATTACGCAATCTGCATGCTAATGATACTAACATATCCATTTGATCAATCAAATTACCATTGATAGTACTTGTGTTGCCACTATTATCCAACAAATCCTTTTCCATTTTATTCAAACCTTCAATACACTTTGTAAGCATCCTGCGATCTTCTTGGAGCTTTGGGTATAGATCTCTAAAGCGAATCAATGACTGTCGTATTTGTAAACATAAATAAGCCTGCAATTCAGTTGAATTCTTCCGCTTGATCAGCTCTGCATTACTTATTATCACCTTCAATTCAGCCAATAAATCGTGCTTTAATAACTTATCAGTCAGATCAAATACTGATTGCTTCGCCTCATCCACAGCCACGCTCGTTTTGCGCAACTTACAAAAAGTCACAAACGTTATACATAATCCTACCAAACTTGCTACACTTGCTGCATTATTTAGCATCATGCCCTATACACCCTTACTCTGCAATCATTCGCCAGCGTCATTCCTTGGCCTATGCGGCTTGGGCGTTGGCTCATCAGTGTATTGGCGCAGCCGCCTATGTCTATGCCATTTTCATCTGGTGAATACCAGCTGCCTTGGCCTATCATGATCACGTCTCGGCGCACTCGTTCTGTGGTATGCACCACGGCTTTCACTCTGCCTCGTAGGCTCTCGAGGATCACGATATCGCCTTCCTGCATTCTGATGGTAGTGCCAGAATATGCTGTGTTTGGATTCACCCACACGGCTTCATATACGCCATCGTGCCATACCATCGGCGCGGAGGATGTCTCATTAGCATTGGTGATCTCGCGCTTCATATGGGCGAAGTTGCCTTCAGCATCACGTTTATAGAAATCATTTAGCAGCGGATTGGAGTTGAATGTGCTATGCGAGCGATACATGATATGCCAAGTGTGCATCAGCTTGTCATAGCCGCGGCGCTCCAGCCTAAGCACATCAGGGTGGCTATTATCGGCGTGCTTACCCTCGATCAATGGGATATACATGGCTATTGGGTAGACAAAGCGCCCTCTGCTTGCGTAAACAGGCGGGGTTGCGGCTGTTGTGATAGTTGTGCCCCTGCGCATATACACTCTTGTGTCGATATTGTTGTAATGCCGCGCCTCATAATCCTCCATCATGGAAAGGCAATAGGCTTCTATGCGGCCAGAAATCGTTGGCAATGGGTTAGTTGCGGGATTTTGCAAAAATGCTTCACCCCAGATTTTATTAGGATATTTCGCAACATCAGGCCGATATACGCCTTTTTCGCGCCACTCATCGAAGCTCATCCGCGCCACACGCTCAGGATTAGCTTCGTAATTGGCTTTGACTATGTTCTCTTCAAAATTTGTTATATCACCAGCACCATTAAAGTAATCCGCTTCGCGACCAAAGGCTTTGGCAACAAGCGCCTGAAATTGTAGCGCTGAGATAGCCTCACCTGGCGCATCTACAGCTTTGTTGGCGATCAGATATTTTGAAGAGCCAGCTTTGATACCCATACTTGCATCACTATTTTCCCAGAATGGCGCTGTGTCATATACTGTCTCTGCGCCCATCGCGCTAGGCAGCACCAGATCAGAGTATTGGGCGGATGCTGTCATCACAACGTCAAAAGTCAGTATAAAATCAAGCTTAGTACGATCTTTCAAAACCTCCACAGCATGGTTAGTGTCGCCGTTTTGATTCACCAACACATTGCCGCCGCCATTGATGATCACTTTCCAAGGTACAGGTAGGCGCTTGATTTGCCCATCATTCCAGCGCGAAGGCCACACCTCTGAGCCATCTTGATCACGCACCTTGGGGCTATTGGTTGCCTCCACTGCATCTAGCCAAGTGAATACTGGAATCTGCGTGCGACAGAAGGTATTCGTCTGATTAGGGAAGCTAAGCCTTGATGTATCATAGAAATTCAGCGCAGCATAGTCTAGCCCCAGTGTATCAGGATTCACATATGGAAACTCCGCTTCTGTGTTGTTTGAGTAGAATTTTGATAGCTCTTCCGCCTTTAGATAGTCTTTAGCTGCTATATTTGGCGACCAAGTGTTGCCTGCGAGCGCATCTGTACCACGGCCGTTGATATACCAACCGCAGGCTCTGCCTGGCTCACCAAAGCATCTGGCGATTCCCATCATCGAAAGCATCATCATAACAGGCTGTTCGGATTCTGAATTGCGCTGAAAGCCACCCCCCAGCCATCTGCTGGTCTTCTTAGTGAGCAAATCTTTAGCCCATGCGCGTATCTGGCTTGCAGGCACGCCTGATATACGCTCAGCCCATTCAGGGGTCTTCTCCACCTGTCCATAGCAGCTTGTTCTTACATTTGCGGCTGGCAAATCTCGTCTGTCAGAAAATGCCCACACGTTGTAGCCAATGGTTTCAGGGTATGCTGATGGTGCATCATTAAGCCCCATACGCACAAGATAGTTGCTAGGGCCAAAAATATAGGCTGAAAGCGAAGTGCCGTTCTTGGCGGTGAAATTACGCTTGAATGTAGCATCATCGATTGCGGGATTATAGGATGAAGCTTCGCGATCGTCAAAAAAGCCGTGGATATATTGCCCCACTTTGGCTTTCAGCTCGGCGTCAGTGCTGACACCCCAGAGCTTCTTCAAATCTTCGTAATGGTCGCGCAGCATGGAGTGAATCATAGCGGCCATTACAGCAGTGTCGGTGCCTGAAGCTGGCGCCATATAATCATTTTCCATATTAGATATGATGGCGGCCGCTGTCTGCGACACTCGCTGGTCGACCACCTTTATACGTGTGCCTTGTTCCTTAAATTGCGTCAGATACCACATGGAATTAGTGCCCCAGAAGGTCTCTCCAACGTTATGACTCCAGCAGATGATTTCCTCAGCATTGACACCATCGGCTCTAGAGTTGCCACGGGGAATATAACCCTCACCCAGCATGAATTGCGTCACATGGTGCAGCGAAGGAAAGCTATAATCCTGCCTATATCCCATACCACCGCCTGAATATGCCGATAGATTAGCCCTTGGACCGCTCGAGCCTGAGGCATAGAGAGCATGAAACGCACCAAAACCATATTGGGCGCGGTTAGTTTCGATTTTATCTTTGATTATTTGAGTGGCCTCATCCCAAGAGATGCGTACAAATCCTGAGAGATCGCCGCGCTCCTTGGTCTGCTTGAGTGGGTAGAGCAGGCGGTTTGAATCATATATCCAAGCCTTCTGAGCATGGCAACGCACGCAGGCGCGCTCTTGCGGAGCATCAACAGCTTTACCCTTGCCGCCATAGTAGAGCACATCGATCATGTTTTCGTCAGCTTTAGACTCATCAGTGAGTATGCGCTTGATGACTCCATTTTGTACCACAGCGCGCAGGGCGCACGCGCCACCACAGTTATGTGGTGCAGTGGTGGCGATATTCAAAGGATCATTAGGTGAGCGTGGCGCAGCAAGCTCTTCTGTATTAGTCTTGCAGCCTATAGCAGCCGCAGCAGCAAATGCAGCAGTGGTTTTTATAAAATGACGTCTGGACAAATTTAACATATTTTCCTCATATACGAATCTCTTGATGTAGTAAAACACAATTTAAATAAATTTTCAAATGAAATGCGCATGCTGTGTGATTTTGTGAAAAAACAATTGCGTTACACAATCAATTATGCTACTCGACACATATAGTAAACATTGGCAATTTCAAAGTCTGTAAAATTTTAAAAATAGAGAGATGTTTATGAAAAGTTTCAAGCTCTTAGCTTTGTCTCTAGTATTGATTATTCTAGCCAGTGTTGTGGCATTGGCGCAGGATAGGCCGCGGCTCGCGATAGTGCAAGGCAGCTCTGGCACAGCAGCTCGCCCAGCCAGCAATAGTGGATCGCATACAGATATGGTCTTTGTGGAAGTGGCACTTTCACAATGGGCTCTAGCAGCGGCGATGATGATGAGAAGCCGCCACACAAGGTGACAGTGAGCTCCTTCCATATAGGCAAATATGAAGTGACCCAGCGCGAGTGGACAGCCATCATGGGCAATAATCCTAGCAATTTCAAAGGCGAAGAGCTGCCAGTGGAACAAGTAAGCTGGCTAGATGTCATAGAATATTGCAATAAACGCAGCCTTGCAGAGGGCTTGACGCCTGTATATAGCGGCCGCGGCAATGATATCACAGCCGATTGGAGCGCCAATGGCTACCGCTTGCCCACAGAGGCTGAGTGGGAGTATGCAGCAGGCGGCGGCAATAAGAGCCAGCTTGCTATGACCTATTCAGGCAGCAATAATGTTGATGCTGTCGGCTGGTATAGTGGAAATAGCGGAAATCGCACACATACAATAGCTTCAAAGCAGGCGAATGAGCTGGGCATCTATGATATGAGCGGCAATATATGGGAATGGGTGTGGGATTGGTATGGCGAATATTCAGGTAGGGAGCAGGTTGACCCTGTTGGTCCTGTTTCGGGCGATTACCGCGTGTTTCGCGGCGGCTCGTGGTACAATGATGCCACGATCCTCCGCTCTGCTGACCGCGATGGGTATGATCCGTCACTTCGGTACTACGCTCTGGGCTTTCGCGTGGTTCGCCATTGAGTTCTGCAGGGCTTGAGTGTACGTAGCTGGCGCGGGTATTCCGTCATTGCGGACTTGATCCGCAATCCAGACCTCAGGATTATGGTGGCCTGCGGCTGACAGCTATTTCATTCTGGATTGCGGGTCAAGCCCGCAATGACGAGGCTTTTGTGTGGTATGCATGCAATGGTGTTGCAATGGACGAACAATGGCATGAAGCAATCTTATGTGTATATATGCGCAAATAAGAGAAATGGCACTTTGTATATTGGGGTTACAAGCAATTTGATTAAGCGAATATATGAGCATAAGCAAGGTTTTGTTGAAGGATTCACCAAAAGATATGATGCGCATATGCTTGTGTGGTATGAAGTTTATTCGTCTATAGATGATGCAATCACAAGGGAAAAGAATTTGAAAAATTGGCACAGAAAATGGAAAATTGCGCTTATTGAGGAAATGAACCCTGAATGGGAAGACTTATATCCAACGATTCTGACTTAGCCAAAAAACCGCAAAACCGCGTCATTGCGGACTTGATCCGCAATCCAGACCTCAAGATTGTGGTGGCCTGGGCCGACAGCTATTTCATTCTAGATTGCGGGTCAAGCCCGCAATATTAACTATTCCCCAATATTTTATTTACTATCCCTACAAACATCTGATAGCCAACATACAGTTGTTCTTCATCAATATCAAACTCTGCTTGATGGTGACCACCTTTCAGATCGCTTCCTATCACAAAATAAGCTGCTTTGCCGCCATGAGCCTGCACTCGCTTAATCAAGACAGTTGCATCATCGCTGCCATTAAAATTATATGATCTTTGTGTATTTTTGATCGCTGGGATGCTATTTGCCACAGCCATAACAAGATCCGTCATCTCGTCATCAGGGATGAAATCCACCGCTTCGCCAACAACACTAAGCTCCATCTCCACATCAAAGCCTAGCGCAACGCCTTTGGCACGACGAGTGGCTTCTTCCACCATATAATTATTGATTTTTTCAGTTGCGCCGCGCACCTCGATCTGCATCTCTGCAGAAGAAGGGATGACATTGCGCCCTTCGCCTGCCTTGAGCACGCCAACATTCACACGAGTCATCCCTTCGCCGTGGGTAGATATGCCCATAAGCTGGATTGCCGCGTTGCAAGCTGCAGCAAGGGCATTCTTGCCAAGATGAGGGTTCATCCCTGCATGGGCGGGCTTGCCAATAAAGCGCAGATCCATTTTAAGTGTACACAAATAGTCAGCTGGTGCTGCAACAATCGTCCCTGTTGGCGCATCACAGCCCAAGTGAGCACAGGCGAAATAATCCACATCATCCAAAATGCCACTTTCCGCCATAGGTCGAGCGCCACGCACACCCTCTTCTGCTGGTTGGAAGAGGAGCTTTACTTTGCCCTTTAAGCTGCCGAGATTGTCCATTATCCACTGAGCAACACCCAAGCCGATAGCCATATGTCCATCATGGCCGCAAGCATGCATATAACCATGATTAGTTGAGGCAAAGCCTTCCGCCGCGGGTCTATGATTAATCTTGCGGGCTTCGCAATCACAAGTAGCCTCAGTGACAGGCACAGAATCAATATCAAAGCGCATCGCCATCACAGGGCCAGGCCTGCCTGTATCCACCAGAGCCATACAGCCAGTGTAATCGCCTATGCGAGCCAACAAATCTTCGCTGATCCCCTGCGCCCTTGCTGCTGCAAGGCCTTTATCTACAGTGGCTTGAGACCGCCCGCGGACAAATTCAGGCTTGATCACCTGTGTGCCAGTGTACACAGTGTAACCCAGCTGCTCTAGCCGCTCAATTAGTTTGGCTGTAGTGACAAATTCTGCCCAGCCAGGCTCTGGCCACGCATGAAACTCTCTGCGTAAATTGACAAGGGTCTGATTATTGATACTCATAAGGCACCTCTAATTCAAAGCTTTCAATGGAGTAAAACTGCCATCGCTGTTTGGTTGAAACACAAAATGTTCTTTAATATAAATAATATCGTTGCGCAGGGTAGACTCAAGCTCTGCTAAAATTGCAGCTTTAGCGACAACAATCGCCCCTGCATCAATTGCTAGATTCTCAATAGCTTTAATTGATTCTCCTGTGGCAATCACATCATCAATCAACGCGACACGCTTGCCTCTAATGGCATCTGCGTCGCAGCCATCTAGCCAAAGAGTCTGCTCTTTCTGCGTTGTGATGGAATGCACTGTGTGCGATATCGGATTTTGCATATATGGCTTGCGACTTTTGCGAGCCACGATAAAATTTTTCATTCCCATGAGGCGACTAAGCTCATATGTAAGGCATATTCCCTTAGCCTCAGCTGTCATTAGGATATCCACATCAGGAAGCCTCCTCATTATTTCGGGGGCAACCAGCTGTATGAGCTCTGTATCTGATAATACCACAAAACTTGCAAGTGCAAGATTATCCCCAATCTGCACATAGGGCAGCTTTCTTTTCAAGCCCATAATCTCAAAATCAAAGTATTGCATTTGTTGAATCACACCATCATCCTAAATTATTATTCCAATTCAAAATTTCCATAATTCCGTCAATCCAGCGTTCCTAATAATTGTCGGCCAGAGGCCACATAATCCTGAATCCTAGATTGCTTCGCAGAGCCTCGCAATGACGAAGGATAAATAACACGATGGCACAATACCACTATTATGCGTATTTGTCATTTATATTTTCATGCTAATTATGTTGCGATGTTCGTTTAGCTATATTAAATTCGTCATTAGACTTGTCACGAAACAAGGCCTCGAATGCCAAGACCCATTCGCTTCGCTCAGGTGACCACGTCATTGCGGCCTTGAGCCGCAATCCAGAATAAATCTAGTGTGGAGACGTTACCAATTAAGAACGATTTCACTTGCGTATTCCCCATTGGATTAATCCTAGATTGCGGGTCGAGCCCGCAATGACGCAACTTTTTCGTTTCATGACAAGTCTATTG
>JAITWL010000227.1 GCA_031285285.1 Deferribacteraceae bacterium
TTCCTAATATCGATCCCTGCAATTCTTGGCGCGCTGGTGTTGCAGCTGCCAGATATGCAAGCCATCAGCACAGATGGCCTGTGGGTATACATAATTGGCATGTGCGTAGCTTTTGTCAGCGGCTTTTTCGCTATAGGCCTGATGATGCGAGTGGTGCAACGCGCCAAGCTCTCTGGCTTCGCGCTTTATTGCCTGCTTGTGGGCGCAGCAGCTGTTATATGGATGTGAAGACTCATTTGCATAGCTGATTATATACTTTAAACATATATTTCTTGCCTTTGCAGCAATATATTTGTATATAGGTGGAATGAGAAGCTTAGTTTTAATTATTTTATTTATTGTGTTATTGGCAGCAGATCAGCTTAGCAAGCTTGCCGTGCAGCAGAGCCTGCGTTTGTATGAGTCAGTTGAGGTAATCGCGGGCTTATTCAATATCACCTATGTGCTCAATCCTGGCGCGGCTTTTGGTATTTTTCAGAACCAGCCTGAGAGCTTTCGCAAGATCTTTTTTATCGTGGTCACTATCGTTGCAGTGATAATGATTTTTATGATGCTGCGCAAAGATTATGCCTATAGGCTGCGTTCGGTTGCCTATGTGATGATAATCGTTGGGGCTGTAGGCAATGCGATCGACCGCATACGAGTCGGCATGGTGGTGGATTTTTTGGATGTTTATTATAAAAGCTTTCATTGGTACACCTTCAATGTGGCCGATATCTGCATCACAAGCGGCGTTGGGCTGTTGCTGCTAGAAATGTTGCTATTGAGTAAGAAAAAAGTAAAGTAAGCCCCTGAGTGCAGAACCAACAAACGCACTGGAAAAATTATGCAAAAGGAAAAGAGCATTTCCCAAAATCTGTCGAGGCTTTTCTTGGCAGCACTCATTGCAAACACGGTGCTGCTAGTGATCTTATTGACGCTTGGCGGCTCTATCCGCCAATCTGATATTAGGCGGCTCAATGATATGGGCGTGCTCACGTTGCAGACATTCAAGGGCTTGCGCCCAATAGTGTGGTCTGATCCGCAGATGTTGCAACGCTTCCTTAATCAAATCACCGATCAAAGCGCTGTTATCAATATCTTTGTATATGATAAAGATCGCAATATCATGTTTGCCTATAATGAGCCAGACCCAGCCATGATGCACTATCCCGCGCCTAATCAGTCGATATTGACTAAAGACTCAATGTTTGTATATGCTGATGGCTCTGGTATGCTTTCTGATTGGGGTTCGCATGGTGGCGGCGGCTGGCATGGCATGGGCGGTATGCGCGTCGGCATGGGAATGGGGCGCTATAATAATACTGGCTTTGAGGGGCAGGTCTTAGCGATACAGCTAGACGCCTCAGATGTGGTTGCCACCATACAGCTTCGCAATATAAGCTTCTTTATTGCCCTGCTAATAGAGATCGTGTTGCTTTTATTTTACAAGCGCTTGCGCAAAGTGATCCGCGACTATGCAGACTCGCAGAAGAGCTTGCAGATAGCCCAGCAAGAGGCCGCCACAGGGCGCTTAGCCTCGATATTGGCGCATGAGATCAAAAATCCGCTTTCGAGCATCAAGGGCTTGGTGAGCTTTGCTGCAAAGAAAACTGATAACGAGCAGATAGCAGATAATCTTAATCGATCAATCGGCGAAGTGGATAGGCTCACAGCTATATTGAATGGCTTCTTATCCTTCGGCAAGCCTGTGGAGCTTGAGCGTACAGAATTTTCGCTGCGCGAAATGTGTGAAAAGGCAGCAAGTCTGCTTTATCATGATAGCACCAAAGCGAATAAGCTAGTGGAGCTAACTGATGGTGATATCAAGCTGAATGCCGATTATAATCAGCTCTTGCAAGTGCTGATGAATCTAATACTCAATGCCCTAGATGCTTCACCTGCTAATGGCACTGTGAAAATAGCTATAGATAGCAGCGCTCGTGAATTATGCATAATAAACGATGTCGCTAGCGGCGTGGCAGTGGATGCGGAACGCATATTTGAGCCATTCTATACCACCAAGACCCACGGCAGCGGCCTAGGGCTAGCAATAGCGCGAAAGATCATCGAAATACATGGCTATAAAATCGACCTGCCGCAGACAGCGCCTTTCACTATAAGAATAAGGTTTTAGGGCTGCTTCATTGGTCACTAAAAAAGTGGGGGCAATTTTTTTCATAGTCATGAAATGTTCGAATGTCATTGCGAGGCTCTGCGAAGCAATCCAGCAATTAATCCAATGGGGCGCTAAAAATATTGTTCGGCCAAAGGCCGTCAATTATCCTGAGGTCTGGATTACTTCGCAGAGCCTCGTAATGACGTATTCTCTCCAAAATGCAATACAGACGAGTATTACAGGCAGGTCGCAAGAAAATTTTGGGGTACTGCGAGAGTAAAAAGCTTGCGCGAGTGGCGTTGATTCGCTATAATATGAAAGTTCAGGCAATCACAACATGTAAACAAGAGGTAAATATGGCACTAAAAGATGTAATAGCTGAAGATATGAAGCTATTTATGAAGGCGAAGGATACGTATGCGCTAGAGGCTATCCGCATGCTACGATCTGAAATCAAAAATACTGAAATTGATATGAAAACAGAGCTTGACGATGCTGGCGTGCTCAAGGTTGTTCAATCTGCGCAGAAAAAGCACAAAGAAGCATTGGAAGAATTTACCAATGCTGGGCGCACCGATCTTATGGCTAAATCACAGACATATGTGGACACACTTTCCAAATATTTGCCAACGCAGCTTAGCGATAGCGAGCTGGATGCAGCTGTGCGCGAAGCTATCGCTGAGCTTGGTGAGCTTGATCCAAAATCAGGCTTTGGCCAAGCCATGAAGGCTGCCATAGCAAAAGTGGGCAGCAGAGCTGATGGCAAGCTTATAAGCGCGAAAGTGAAGGAAATCTTGGGCTAACTCTAGATTTTCTAAGGAACAAATAAAAATGAATCTTGTTGATATTATATGTCTCATCTTTCTTGTGTCTTGGTTTATATTAGGGGCAAAAAAGGGCTTGCTGCACGGCATACTGCGAGTGGTAGTGATGATCGCCTGCTTGCTATTGGCCTATCTATTTTATCCATCTGTAAGTAACACGCTGAAAAGCTTTGTGCGTGAGAGCGCTTGGATTGATAGAGCTGCCTTTGTTGGCACTTTTCTTTTTATCACTGTCGCAGTGAGCACTGTTGCAGGTCGCTTTTTGAATACTCTCGGCTCATCTAACAGGCTAGGTCCCATCAATCGCATGTTAGGTGCACTATTAGGTGGTGCACAAGGACTTTTGTATGCTGCTGCGGGGCTAATCCTGCTATCAGCCATGCTTGGCGATGGCAAGCTACGGAGCATGATCTATGGCGGCAAAGTAGCAAGCAAAATCACTGAGAGCATAACTGTATCATATGGTTCGATGGATAAAATTATACGCAAAACAGGAATAAATCCGTTTGTAGAGCCCAAATCAATTATTGATAGGGTGGAAGAAGAAGTCGCCCCATTGATAAATGAAATGGAAGAATTGATTAGGGAAAGATAATTCCCCTTCTTTTAGAAGTGGTGGCAGGCAAAGCCTGACGGGGTAGTGATCCACAGCTTTTAGCCGTTGGTAATAGCTACGCATGTAGGCATTACAACTTGTCGCGTTAATTATGGCTACTAATTTATATTGTAATGCTTGCACGCATAATCATAGCAATGGTTTAAGGCTAAGGAATCTATCTCCTTACGAGCACCCCTTCCGCCGCATTAGTGTGGAATTATTGCGGCTTTGCCACAACGGGCGACCAACAAGGAATTGGAATAAAAGGACTTATGACGAATAATATCAACCTTGAAACCCTCGAATTTCCCCTATTTTGCCAAGCTTTGCGACAGAAATTTGTCTCATCTTTTGCGGCTGAGCGTATGGCTAGCCTCCTGCCAAAGCGTAGTATGGGCGAGGCTATAGCGTTTCAAAATGACTTAAAATGCTTATTTGATCTATATAATAGCATGCAGGCATTCGCTTTAGAGAATGACAATGCGTTTTATGAGCTATATGCACGTATCAATGCAGAAGATGCGCGCTTTATCAGCCTTGAGCCGTTAGATTATCTCGCATTGCGGCAGTTTATCCGCCAATTGCTGGCCCTGAAGGCTCATCTAGGTGCGAGGAAGCAGCTAGAACGGTTGAGCGGTGTTATCAGCAGGATTCAGCCAGATGAAGCGCTTGCCGCTAGCATTGACCGTACTTTTGATGATGATGGCTCTATCAAAGATTCTGCCACACCAGAGCTACGTGCTGTGCGCTCAAATATTCGCGAGATCAAGCGCAAGGCGCAGAATATTTTGCAGGCGATGTCTGCACGCGCCAATGCTGATAAATTCATCCAAGAAAACGTCGTGGTGCTGCGCCACGGCCGCTACACCATCCCTTGCAAGACAAATTTTGCACAATACATTGATGGCATCATCCATGACCGCTCTGCTAGTGGGCAGACTGTTTATGTTGAGCCAAGCTCCTGTGTGCCGCTAAATAACGAGCTGCAAGAGAGCATCATCGCCGAAAGCGAGGAGATTGCCCGTATACTGGCTGCGCTCTTGCTTAGCTTCACTGAAAGCCTACCTACGCTTGAGCAGACAGTTGATTCATATGGATATATGGCCTTTCTGATTGAGATATGGCAGTTTTATAGCCGCTATGACTATGTCTTTCCTGAATTTGGTGATGAAATCCGCTTTCAAAGTGTGCACCATCCGTTGCTGCTACTTGGCAAAAATCGAGACTCTATACCGCTTGATCTAAGCCTATCTGCTGAGCAAAATTTAATTGTGATCAGCGGCCCAAATACTGGAGGCAAGACAGCTTCGCTCAAGTCAGTCGGGCTGAATCATATTATAGGTATGTGCGGCCTGCCGTTATTTGGCGCTAAGGCTATGCTAATCTTTCTTGATCAAATTAAGGCGGATATTGGCGATCATCAGTCGCTAGTGATGGATTTGAGCACATTTTCCGCTCATATGACTAATATTAATAGCATAATCAGCAATATCAATGGCCGCAGCCTGCTTTTATTTGATGAGCTAGGCACAGGCACCGATCCGCGTGAAGGCGCAGCGCTAGCTATTGCTGTGCTTGAGTATGCGCGGCAGCATGGCAGCAAGATACTATTGACTACGCATTTTGCAGAGATGAAAGCATACGCCTTTGAGCGAGCTGATGCCAAGATGTATGCTGTGGACTTTGATTATGAGACGTTCATTCCCACTTATCGCTTGCTGGAAGGCGTTGCAGGGCGTTCTGCCCCTATTATCATCGCTGAGCGGCTGGGCTTCCCTGCTGCGTTGATTGAAGACGCCAGCACTCGTGCTTCTGCGATGAAATCAAGCACTCAGGCCGCGCTAGAGGAAATCAACCTAATGCGTGCTGAGACAGAGCATACAAAGCGTGTGCTAGCGGAAAGGGAAGCTGAACTTGCCGAACGGGAAGCAAAGTATGCTTCCGCCAGCACTGAGCTTAAAGAAAAGCTATCCAAACGCGAGCTAGACCTGTTAGAAGAGACAATGGCGCTATTGCAACGCGGCAAACGACTTGCTGATAACCGATTAAAAGCAGCACCAGAGCAGATCGCTGAGGATATCAAGCAAGTGTCCGAAAAGATACAAGAGATTAAAGCGCAGCAGAAGCCTGTGACCGATCTCAAGCTGGGTGACTTGATTTTTCTTGAGAAATACTCAAAGATTGCCAAGGTACTGGCTCTGGACGGTAAATTTGTGCAAGTGGATCTTGAGGGCATCAAGGTAAAAATTAACCGTCAGGATTTGATTGGCAAGAAGATAGAGGATAAAAAACCGCAACAGGTGAAAGTCTCCGCACAGAATAGCGCCGATAGCCGCAGTGAGCTAGTGCTTGTGGGTAAGCGAGTGGAAGAAGCGCTTGATATACTTGATAAGCAGATTGATAACGCTCAGCTTGCAGGGCTAGGCAAGCTTTATGTGGTGCATGGCCGCGGCTCAGGCCAGCTGCGCAAGGCTATACATGAATATCTGCGCTCCACAGGCCGCGTAAAGCATTTTGCAATAGCATCAGCAGAAGAAGGCGGCAATGCTGTGACAATAGTTGAGCCGTAAAATTACTAAAACGCATTCTCAATGTGTGTGATTTGCTCACCATCAATTGAGACAACGTCAAATCGGCATAGAGCCTTAATTTGCTTAGCTTGGCAATAAAGTATAGCGCTTCGACGGATTTTGTCTTGCTTGCGAAAGTCTACAGCTTCAAAGCCCATACCGTATATGGCTGTGGCGCGATATTTCACCTCCACAAACACATACACTGAGCCTTGCATGGCGATGATATCAATCTCACCAGCTTTGGTGTTGATGTTTCTCTCAACTATTTTATATTTCTTCTTTTTCAGATAGCGAGCGGCTGTATCTTCGCCCTTGTTGCCAGATATTTTTTTATTGTGCATTATTTGTCTTCTGATTGCGGGCTTTGCAAGAGCTTATTAATCTCCTCATGTGATAGCATGCCTCTAGTCATCGCCCTATCCATGTCTTCTGTGCTATGCTCTTCCTCTAGCACTGTTGTTAACAATTCTTCAATATCCTCTTGCGACATACGCGAAATTCTCTGCAAAGCGTCAAAATCAGGATGTATATCATTGCATAGAAGCACTGCATCCATAAAATCTCGATTAAGCGTGGCATCAGGGCCAGTATCTACCAAGATAAAGTAATGCACCTGATCGTTGCTGATATATTGAATAGCATTTCTTGCTTTTTTCGCTGCTTCATCTAGCCCAGTGCGGCTCACGAGCTCCAAAAATTCATGGTGCTGCTGCCAGAAGTCATGATGCTCTCTGATAGAGCCAAAAGGGTCGCCATCATAGCGCTTGACATCCTCTAGCCTAGCTTGGATATATTGCTCCAGCCGTTCGCTGCTGCTAGATATAAGTGGCATGCGCCAGCTCTCTTTTACCTGCTCTATGCTCAAAGTTTTGAATTCTTCATAAGTCAAATATTTTGTGACGCCATTGATGATGTATTTGATTGAGTCTAGCTCTACAGTTTTTTGAAAGCAGATATCAAATTCCTGCTTATGCATTTTGTGTATATGCTCGCTTTTCTGCATAGCCTCATGATATAGGCGCACAGCCTCAGCAGCATCTTGCTCTATGCCAATGCCAGCCTCGTAGCATCTAGCTAGCTCATACTTTGCCCGTGCGTGCCCCTGCTCAGCGGCCTTCTGATACCAATACACAGCTTCATCATAGTCAAGCACGCCCAGACAGACAGCAAAGGCATATTGTGCATCA
>JAITWL010000072.1 GCA_031285285.1 Deferribacteraceae bacterium
AAGCGAGCGCTGGGCAGCGTTGATAGAGCTGCTAACGTCACACGGCTTTTCTGTACTCCTTAGCGGAAGCAAGGCGGATCGGGCTGCGAATAATGCCTTCATGACAACGTTACCAGAAGCCACTAAAGATAAAGTGTCGTTATTGCTAGGCGATTGGGTCACATTTGCAGGCACTGCCGCACAAGCAGCTGCAGTGATCAGCGTTAATACAGGCTCTATGCATGTGGCATCGCTGCTAAATGTGCCAACTATAGCTTTGCATGGCCCAACATCGCCGCTGCGCTGGGGGCCTGTGGGTAGACGTTCAATCGCCTTAGTGCCAGATGGCGCTACATCCTTTCTAAATCTAGGTTTTGAGATGCTAAAAAGCGATAATGCCTATTGTTATAGGCTTGAACTAACACAGGTGACGGAAGCACTTTGTCAGATGGGCATCTTATAACACACCCCCATAATTAGGCTATTCATTTTTATCGTTAAGTAACTACAATTAGGCTATATACTTTTCTGCAAAAATATTTAATAACTGCATCTGCATAGAATATTTCGAATGGGATTTTAGATTGATCCTAATGATCGCGATGTTTATGATATGGACGAGGACAGTCTGTATAATTTGCAGGCTTCACATGTAAGCAAAGTGATAAAATAATATTGGAGAGTTTTATGTTAAGACGAGTTTTGATTGTATCTTTGTTAGTATTGGCAGTGAGCGCTTGCGCTCAGCTTGCCGCATTGCATCCTGTGCACGACACACCATACACAAGGGCGATAGACACACTGGCTACAAATTCTGGGGATTCCACCTTCCTATTTGTAGAATCACAGCGGAGAGTCCATGTGGCTCTAGGCAATCTTGAAAAAGCTATCGCAATTGTGGCACTGAAAGAAGCAGCCTTTATAGAGGAAAGAAATGGCATTCGCTATTATCGCATGGATGGTATGCAAAAAGTGAACGAGTATATCAACGCTAATCCAGCAGACTATGACACATTTTTAGCGAAAGGCTCTGTGGATCAAATACTTGATGTCACATTAGGCATGTCTTTGGCTCTATATTGCACTAAAGTGGCAATTGGCGATATGCAAGCGCTTTCAAGCATGACTCCTGAAGGCCCTGATGCCGTGCATGCAGATGAGGCGAGCGACACAATGAGCTTTGCAACATCAAGCCAGCAAGCACAGCTCACAGCTCTATCAACACTAGTGCCAAGGCTCACTGATTTCCTCTCAAGCAAAGGTGTCGATGTTTCGAACCTTGTAAATAATGCTAATGCAGCTTCACAAGTAGCTGACTTCCTAAAATAGTTCTACTCCTTGTCCACTCCTACGGGCGACCTACATGGTCGCCCGTTCCTGATTACATTTTAAATTTGGATATTATTGATTTCAGCGTTTCTGCTTGCTTCTGCAGGGCTTCATCTGTGGCATTTGCATTCTGAGTATCAGGCATCGTGTTTGACTCATGCACTAAGGCTATGAGAGCAAAGCGGCCTGCTGTAGCCGTCTTTTGATAGATACGTTTTAGATGAGCTTGCACAGTGCTCACAGCAATATCTAGCGCAAGCGAAATCTCTTTGTCTGTTTTGCCTTGAATCAATATCTCGATCACTTGGCGCTCACGTATAGTGATCTGGTATTGTTCAATCAATGATTTTGACAAGCCTTCTGATGTCAGTTGGTTCTGTATGATCTGTGAATTATCCGCACTAATATTTTGCTCAGCCTCATTGCTAAGGTCACTCATCTGATCTCTTAGCTCAAATATGGGGCGTAGGAGCACTCGCAGAAGCAATACCATAGACACAAGGCTGATTATGAGAATGCCTAAGCTTATCAATGAGCTTAACCGTAGACTCTTATTGGCCTCATGTAGCACAATGCTTTCATCAATACTTAAAGACACATACCAATCCGCCCCAACTAGGCCTTGCTGAAAGTAAAGCTTGGCTACGCCTTTATCCTCATACTTGATAAAGCTGACTAGAGGATCGTTAATCTGCGAAACTAGCAGCTCAAGCCCAGCATTGACCGCCTCTATATTTTTCATGATATTGGCCTCTTCATCTGGCGGAGTGGCAACAATTGTCCTATTTGCATCAATAATACTTAGTCTGCTATCAGCGCCTGTGTCATAGTTTTGGAGCACTGGTGCAAGGTTTCTAAAATCTGTAAATATCGCGGCTACACCAGCAAAAGTCCCAGTGCTATCAAAGATAGGCACACTGACAGCAAATTGCATCTTATCCTCGCTTGAGGGAAGTGGGCCATAAATAAATGGCTTGCCTGTGCGCTTAGGCTCTGTATACCAAGGCCTGTTATAATATCGAGGCACATAGCTTAGCCCACTAATAGAGACTTGGGTGGGCGATACGTAAGTTTTATTATCATCCAAGGCTATGACAAAGTCATCATAGCCATAGGCATTCATACATTCTCGCAGTATAGGCAAGAAGGCCTGTGCGCTTTCGGGCGTTATTTCGCCATTCGCAAAGCTAATAACGGCTGCGCGACCCATATTTTTAAAGTCAGCAATCCACGCGTCAGCTTCTGCCGCCACTATAGCGATTGTAGAGCCATATAGTGCGTATGCATCTTTCTCCGCCTTTGATTTCACAGAAATATAATTAAAGAAAGATAGTATAATTATGCCAACAGATATTACGCAAGCCATACCAATGATTAATCTAGTCTTAAATCCCATTCTACACCTAAAATTTATATGATATTGACCATTATAAACAGCTTTTGTCAATATAAAACTTATACAGTGTCGTAGCAAAGTAGTAATGTCCTATTAAGAGCAAAGTAGAAATGTCCTCTATACTCTTTCCTCTGAAATATAATGCCCAAACGTTACAGTGATTTCCCCAAGTACCGATGTATTAATAAAATATTCTCCCTTCTGCACATCATCAAGCACAAAAGGTAGTGGTGGCATTTCTTTCATAAACATCACACCATTTGTACCTGTGACAAAATCACCTTCCAATACAACCTTTTGCATATCTGTATCCCATTCAGGCCAACGATCTACCGTCGAATACAAATCCCATACTTTTTCAACCTCTCCCTTTCGGGCATGTAACGCGTCCAGTGCCACATACACACCCGATGGCTTGTCCCATGCCTCATCCCCACAGTTAAAGTCAGGCAATGTGCGTGTATAGCTCAGCACTGGCTTGGCAGGTATTATATCTAGAAACAGCTCGCGCAAACGATCCTCATAACCAAAGGAAAACTCAGACTCAGCATCCGTATCTGCCCATATGATGGTTGCCGCGCCAGGATTGACCACATGATATAGCCCCAGCTTTGGGTGGATAAACTTGCGTAACGCTGCTGTATCGCCACGGCGGACGGCGGCTAATAGCTCCAGTATACGCGCCTCAAGCTTTGCATCTCGAAAACCCACTGCCAGATGTGCGCCCACCATGCGATAAGTTGCCTCCTGCGAGTGTTGTTGCTCACGTACTACCACTAGGGCACGTGGCTCATATGGGCTCAGAAAATACCCGTCAATGCTAGCATCACGCAGAGGCATATTGTCCATATCCGCCAACACTTTATACATATCACCAGTTTTGATAGTCACAGTGTAATGAA
>JAITWL010000368.1 GCA_031285285.1 Deferribacteraceae bacterium
CTTTTAGTGAGGCGCTCACGATCACGCCGCAGGATCAGCAGCTATATTACTACGCTGGCTATTCTGCTGATATGTTAGATAATTTTAAGGGCGCTCAAGCGATTTATGAGCAAGGGCTAGCAAAATTCCCTGAATATAGCGTGTTGCGCAAACGCCTAGTGTATCACTATATCACTAGTGATAGCTATGACAAGGCGATAGCCACACTTGCCCCAATCGATGAGATGGAGCGGGATGTGCAATATTACCTATTGCTATCAAGCGCCTATGACGGCAAAAAGGATGACAAGCGAGCGATTTCCACACTGCAAGAGGGCATACAGGTGCACACCTATAATGCAGCTCTATTCATGTCGCTAGCTGCAAAATATGAAAAGCTGGGTAGATATGATGATAGCATAAATCTGCTTGAGCAAGCATTAAAATATGAGCCTGAATCGGCTGAGATACAAAATTTCTTAGGCTATATGCTGGCCGACCTAAATAGAAACCTAGACCGCGCATTCACACTGATATCAAGCGCATTAAAGCAAGAACCTGATAACTACGCCTATATCGACAGCCTAGCTTGGGTGCACTTCCGCAGAGGCGAATTTAAAAAAGCGCGCGATCTGATGGTGAGAGCGCTAAAAATTAACCCCAAAGATGAAGAGCTGATCGATCATATGCAGCAGATTGAGAAAGCGTTGGGAAAATAGCTAAAAGCATGTTAAAATCACTTAGAATTCAGAATTTTAAAGCATGGAAGGATACTGGCGAGATCAGAATGGCGCCTATCACTTTGCTATTTGGTGGCAATAGCTCTGGGAAATCAAGCATAGGCCAATTTCTTATGATGTTAGCACAGACAACAGCGTCTCCTGATAGAAGGGCTGTTTTTAATTCAGGAAATAAAAATACAGCTGTTCAATTAGGATCTTATAAAGAAATGGTACATAAACGAGATCCTGAAAAACAGATCTCATTTTCGTATTGTTGGAACATTAATGACCCTAAAGATACTATACTTGATCGTATTTTTGATCATAACAAGTTGTGTTTTTTTGATGCTAATATATTTTTAAGTGAAGCTACTCCAAAAGTAAAAACGTTGAACTACACGCTTGTCAGTGTAATTGACCATAAATGGGCGTTTGGCATGGAATATGACACAGAAACAGGGTTGTATAAAATGTCGACAAACTTTGAGATTTCAAGAAGGCTAGGACGTCCAGCTTTAATAGCTGCTCCTTTGAGATTCTATGGCTTTCCAGATGAAGTTGTTGCAAACTATAACAATGTCGATTTTCTTCAAGATTTTAATTTATATCAAGAAAGACTTTTTGAAAGTATCTACTATTTAGGCCCATTACGCTCAAAAGCAGAAAGGCTTTATTCTTGGACAGGAATCAGACCAGATAGTGTTGGCTATTCAGGAGAAAATACAATAGCAGCCCTTTTAGCAGCAAAAGATAGAAAAATCGCACATGGAAAGAAAAAATCAGAACCCTTTCTTGCTCTGATAGCAAGGCAGCTAAAAGAAATGAACCTCATTGATGATTTCAAAGTGGAAAAAATTTCAAAAACCAGAGAAGATTATGAAGTGCAGGTGCGTACACATGGATCAGATCAGTATGTAGATCTTCCTGATGTGGGCTTTGGAATATCACAAGTTTTGCCTGTGTTAGTGCAAGCATACTATGCTCCACATAATTCAATTATTATCATGGAGCAGCCCGAGATTCACTTACATCCTGATGCTCAAGCAAGGCTAGCAGATGTTATGATAGATGTGATTAAATCAAAAGAAAATGGTATACTCAGAAATGTACAACTAATCATAGAAACTCACTCTGAGCATTTTTTAAGGCGTTTGCAACGTCGCATAGCAGAGGAGCGCATCACAACATCTGATGTGGCTATGTATTTTGCAAATAAGCTTAAGCTTGCACCCCTTGAAGTTGATGAAAATGGCAGAATTGCTAACTGGCCAGAGAATTTCTTTGGCAATACTGTAGAAGACATCATGACTATCAATATGGCTGCTGCAAAGCGGGTGAAAAAATGAAGCAGAAATATTGTTTGGTTGATACCAATGTGCCTTTGACCGCAGATAAGATGAATGATAGTGATAGCGACTTGGCTGGCTGTGCCATAAAATGTCTTGAACAAATTCAAGATATTATGCAAAACTATGGTCTGGTGCTTGATAGTGGCATTGATAGCGGCCGTAAAATAATGGGCGAGTATGGCAAGAACCTAACTAAGGATAAGCAAAGCATCAGTTATGCTTTTTTTATGTGGGCTAATGATTATCTTGAACATAACTATGTAACCATAAACGAAACAAATGGTAGCTATAAAGAATTTCCAACTAACCCAGAATTAAACAGTTTTGACCCTGCGGATCGTAAGTTTATTGCTGTTGCAAATTCCTATAAAGATAAACCTATTACAATTTTTCAAGCTACTGATAGCAAATGGCTTGGTTTTAAGGAAGTTCTTCAAACAATAGGAATTAACATACATTTTGTGTGTGAAGAATATGCACAAAAGATGTATAAAAAGAAGATGGGTTAGTGAGCGACTTTTATAAATTTCCCTCCACACCTCACATTGCTGCTCTTGATAATAATGTGCGTGATGATAAAGTATTTACACTAAATGAGCGAACAGATTTTTTATCACATTATTTGTTTGTAGAAGAAAAAGTTGATGGTGGAAATTTAGGTATCTCTTTTGATGAATCAGGACAGATTCGTCTACAAAATAGAGGCAACACACTTCGCGAGCCATACCTTGAACAGTGGAAGAAAATTCCTGATTGGCTAAGGCTTAAGATAGATGCACTCTTTGATTCTTTGGCTGGAAAGTATATCTTATTTGGTGAATGGTGCTATGCAAGACATACTGTGTATTACACTCATTTGCCAGATTGGTTTATAGGTTTTGATGTGTTTGATATTCATAAACACAAGTTTTTATCTGTTGGCAAACGAAACGAAATATTTAAACAAATTGGGATAGTGCCTGTGCATAAGGTGAGTGAGGGACATT
>JAITWL010000389.1 GCA_031285285.1 Deferribacteraceae bacterium
GCTTGATCTTTTCCACAATACCTGATAAATGAACTTATCTAAGAACCTTGCTGCGTTCTCAAGGCGTGGCTAATAAACCCATAAGGAGGAAAATCTTGAGAGCTTATGAAACTGTCTTCGTGCTCAATCCTGAGCTTGGTGCTGATGCTCAAGCAGAGCAGGTAGAATTCTACAAAGATCTAATCACAAAAAATGGCGGCTCAATCACAAATATTGATGCTTGGGGCAAAATCAACATGGCCTACAAAATAGACCGCTTCTCAGAAGGCATCTATACAGTTGTGCAATTTCAAGGCACAGGGGCATTGGTGGAGGAGCTGGAGCGCCGTTATAAGTATAATGAAGATGTGCTTCGCTATATTGTTGTGCAGCTGGATGAGAAAAAATTCAAAGCCAAGCCGCGCAAAGACCCAGTGCGCAGAGAGCGCAAGCCAAGAAGGGATAATCCTACTGATGAGCAGAGCGATATCCCAGCAGAGATGCTTGGCGACGATGAAGATAACGAAGACTAAACGGAGGGAAACATGGCCTCATTTAACAAAGTTGTTTTGCTTGGCAATCTGACACGTGACCCTGAGCTACGCTATACCCAAGGCAACGATCTGCCCGTGGCTCGCTCTGGACTGGCAGTGAATTCCAAATATAAAAACAAAGAAGAGGTCATGTTTATTGATTTCGTAGTCTTTGGTAAACTGGCCGAGGTACTCAATTCCTATGCCACCAAAGGTAGCCCACTACTGATAGAAGGCCGCTTGCAGCTCAATACTTGGGAGAAAGACGGCCAGCGCCACTCGCGCCACGAGATCATCGTGGAAAGCTTTCAGCTGATAGGTTCTAAGCGCGATCGTGAAGAGGCAAGTAGCAGTGGCATGCACAATAGCGGAAATTTCTCATCAGCCGCCGACACTGGCGATGATGACGATATACCGTTTTAACATTACAACGGACATTCCGCGTCCCACAGAATAACAAGGAGTATTCAATTATGTCTATGACAAAGAAAAGATTTCAAAAGAAAAAAGTATGTAGATTTTGCGTTGACAAAGTCGACATCGATTATAAAGATGCAAAAATGTTGCGCCACTATGTGACAGAGCGCGGCAAAATTATGCCACGCCGTATGACAGGCACTTGCGCCAAACATCAGCGCCACCTGTCAGAGGCTGTCAAAACAGCCCGCGTCATCGCCCTGCTGCCTTTCAGCATGGGTCAATAATTCACCAAAAATCAAGCGTACTCGTAGGGCGACCGACTCGGTCGCCTGCATCCCTACAAACAAATTTTTCCTTGTTCAAGCATTCTATTTTTTTTTTTTTTGAAAAATCAAGGAAAATATAGGGTTTTGCAAGAAGTTGACTCTCAAAATGTCTTTGTGAAGGATCTTGACCGTTCACATGCCAAGATCCATTCGCTTAGACTGATCAAGGCGTCACAATAGTGCCATCAGGAATCCTACTCTGTGTCCACTCATGAGGACGGTATTTCACAGGATATTTGAGCAGCTCGTTTTCATCAATGCTCACGCCTATTCCAGGTGCATCAATGGGGTAAAAATAGCCTTTTTGCGGCTCTTTATAGTCTGGGAAAACTGTCTTCAACTCTTTCGTGAGCGGGATAACCTCTTGTATTGCGGCATTGTGCAAATGTATATTTAAGTGAGTATTGACAGCCGCGCCGATTGGCGTGATATCTGAGGGCGTAGGCCAAGCGATCCTAACACCAACGGCCTCGCAAAAGGCGGCCAACTTTCGAGCTGGGGTGATACCACCAAGCTGCGAAACATGAGCACGCAAAAAATCAATGCGGCGATTCACGATTAATTCTTTCCACTCCATAGGGTTATTGAATAATTCACCTGTGGCAATCGGCGTGGCACACTGGGCGCGCAAAGCTGCCAGCCATTCATTTTGATCTGGTGGCAGCAAATCTTCTATAAAATAAGGATGATAAGCCTCCACTTCCTTTGCAAAACGAAGCGCCTGATGTGGGAATAAACGCTCATGAATATCATGCAAAATATGCAAACGGTTACCATATTTTGCGCGAATTTCTTTAAACATATAGAGAGTATTCTCTATATAATCATCTTGATCAAAATATGCCCCTGCAATCGGATTATCTGGTGTGGCAAGGTCATCAGGAATGCCGCCATAAAAGCCCAATTGGCAGCGAATATGGGCAAAGCCCTCTGCCTTGATGCGATCAATTTCAGAAAAAAGCTCTGGCAGTGTATCGGCAACGGCATGTGTGTAGGCTGCGATAGCTGTGCGCGATTTCCCACCCAAGAGCTGATATAGCGGCATGTCAGCAAGCTTTCCTTTGATATCCCAGAGAGCCATATCAACGCCAGCAACGGCATTATTCAGCACTGGCCCATTGCGCCAATAAGCATTAACCATCATCAGATGCCACAAATCTTCGATCTCATTGGCATCTTTACCCACTAAGATAGGCTTTAGATACTCCAGCACAGCTGTTTGCACAGCAAGCGGACGTTGCTGAAAAGTGGCACAGCCAAGCCCTTCCACGCCTCGATTCGTCATCACCTTCACAATCACAAGATTATGTCTAGATGGATTGGTGATATAACAAGCAATATCAGTAATAATTGTTGGTTTCATAAGTATACCTATAGAATTGATACGGGCGAGCGCAGATCGCTCACCCTTATGATATTATCCCATTTAAATTAAAGTTTCCATAATTCCGTCATTAGACTTGTCATGAAATGCCAAGACCCATTCGCTTCGCAGGAGGTGACAGCACACGTCATTGCGGCCTTGAGCCGCAATCCAGAATAAATCCAGTGTGGGAACA
>JAITWL010000003.1 GCA_031285285.1 Deferribacteraceae bacterium
ATGCACCGCCCGAGCCACCGTGCTCCACCATCACCACCACTGCATAGCGCGGCTTATCAGCAGGATAGATGCCTGCATACCAGCTGTGATCCCTAAAATTTTCGGGCACTAGATTCGGATTCGCCCGCATCGCGTCTGTCCATCTGCCTATCACCTGCGCAGTGCCAGTTTTTCCGCCATAGCGCAGCCCCTTCACCCTGCCGCGCCAAGCTGTGCCAGAGCCATCCTCCACGCCAGACACTATGCCTTCCATGATCACATTGCTGATCTTTGGATCAATAGGATAGCTATGCAACACCTCTGATGGCAGCCGTTCTCGCTCGCCAGTGAGCGGATCCTCATAAGCATCCACGATGCGTGGCACATAGACTGTGCCACCATTGAAGATAGACGCATACATGATGGCTATCTGCAAAGGCGTGGTGGTGGTGTAGCCTTGCCCAATTGATATATTGACAGTCTCCCCAGGCCACCATTGCTCTTTTAATGTTTCCAGTTTCCACTCCTTGCTAGGGAAGACACCCGTCTTTTCATTGGGCAATGCGATGCCTGAAAGATGGCCCAGACCATACTTTGTGGCATATTCATGCAATTTATCTATGCCAACAGCCACACCTAGATTATAGAAATATACATCACACGACTCTGACAGCGCCCGCCGCAGGCTGATAGCGCCATGACCGCCCGCTCTCCAGCAGCGGTGCTCTATATTGCTGCGTGGGCCAAATTTATATGAACCGCTGCAATAATAATCTGTATCTGGAGTGATTATCCCCTCAGATAGCCCTGCAAGCGCCACGAGTATCTTAAATACTGAGCCTGGCGGATATGCACCTTCCACTGTTCTATTGAGCAGCGGATTTTTAGAATCAAGGCGCAATTTATCCCAGTTTTCAGTGGTTATAAAAGGGGCAAAATAGCTGATATCATACGTGGGCGCGGAATACATCGCCAGCACAGAATTGTCAATATTATCAAGCACCACCACAGCGCCTGCGCGTCCATCCATAAGCTCCGAAATATAGTTTTGCAAGCCATAATCGATAGTGAGGATCACATTTTTGCCTGGGACAGGGGCTTCTTGGCTGAGCACCTCTGTGATGCGGCCTACATTATCCACTTCCACCTGCTGCACGCCCGCCGTGCCACGGAGAGTGACATCAAAAGCGCGCTCTATGCCTGACTTGCCCACAATATCGCCTGATTGATAGCCCTCTGGCCCATCCACATCCTCTGGCGCCACCTCTGCAAGATAGCCAAGCGAATGGCTAAATACATCGCCATCTACATAGCTGCGGATGGGGTCTATATTAAATTGCACGCCAACATACTCAGCTGAATGTTGCATCAGATAAGAAAACTGCTCAAATGATAGCCCACGAGCTATGCGCACAGGCTCATAGAGCTTCGACTGGTTCACTGCACGCAGCACCCGCGCCCTATCAAACTCGACAATTGGCGAAAGCCTATCAAGCAGAGCCTCTATATCGGGCACGTCTTCCTTCATCATCTCCACCTCATAGCCTGGCGCATTGCGCACAAGGAGGAAGCCATTGCGATCTTTGATGAAGCCCCTATCAGCTTTCAGCGGCATCATACGCACACGGTTGTTCTCTGAAAGCCGTGCTAGCTCTTCATATTGGAACACTTGTAGATGCGCAAGCCGCGCCGTGAGGATGGCGCAGAGCAAGAAGATTACAGCAAAGCCATAGCGGCTACGGCTCTTGAAATAGTCCATAACATCGTCTTTAAGCACGCCGAAAAGCATGGACACCTCCCAAAATCACCGATAGCGACAAAAAAGCGATCGCATTGATTGCAAAATAATGAAGCACAGTCTGCCAATATTCAAGCCCCACATAGCCTAAGAAAATCATAGTGAGCATAGTGTAGAGAAGCAGCAAGCCAAGCTTGCCAAGTATATCAGCATAAATCTTAGTCATATTAATACGACGATAGAGGCTGACCTTCGCAAAATTAAGCCCCATAAATAAAAGCACGCCCACACCAAGAAACGTGGGATAGTGCAAATCATAAGCCAACCCAAAAAGAAGCGAATAGCCCAAAAAGCTCTCCCTGCGGATATCTGGCAAAATCACAAGATAATAAACCACTATATAATCAAAATGGCTGATAGGCAAGGCTATCACATTGGTGAATATATAAAGCAGCGCGAGGATAAGCGCACGGCGGAGGTATTCATTGTGGACGAGGGGATGAGTTTGCGTTATCATAGGCTATACCTCGAAACGACAAATTAAATGATCTAAATTGTGAATAATTATTTTGTGCATCAAATACCTTCTCAGCATGCTTAGCTCTTTATCAGACGCTTCAATTCCTTATAAAAATTCTCACGTGTTCCTACAAGTATGATGACAACCAATCGCTTTTCTTCATAAAACCTGTAAGCAAGCTCATAATTGATACTATTAAGCATTACATCATAGCCATAAATGCCATGTAAATCACCAATTTTTTGTGTGCCAATCTCAGGATTATCTTTTATCTTATCAATTGCAGCTTTAAATGCTGCAAGCAAATTCCTATCCCTTATTTTCTTAAAATACTTTTCAGAAGCTTTGGAATAACTGATTTCATACATCAATCTTCTCCAAAAATTTCTCGTGTTGTAGCACTCTTTTGTCTACCTTGGGCGATTTCATCTGCTTCATTAATCATTATGCCTATGGCTTTTTTAATACCCATACGCTGCTCAGTGAACTTTGTAAGCAATTCCTCGCCACTATAGCCTTGCGAGATTAAATCCCTTAGAATTTCCATAGTAAAATCATCATTATCCTTGACTGAAAGCGGACGAAGCACTATAGCGTCATCAGATAAATAGCACTCAAGCTCTTTATCAAGGTGCAGCTTTTCATAGAACTTTGCAGGTATCGTGATTTGTCGCTTGCCTGTTATGCTTATGATTTTCCGTTCTATTATAGGTTTTTTAGTAATCATAACTCCTCCTTGATATCCTAGAAACTAGGATATCAAGGATAAGAAAAAGTGTCAATAACTTTCTCTTACTCCATCACCATCTCATCCACAACAGGCATCTCTATTTCCATATCTGCTGTGTCTGTCACCACCAGCACTTGCTCCAGCTTATAATTATCCACTGATCCATTGATGATGAGCTTTTGGAATAGTCCTGTGGGTGGGGCTTGGATTTCGCTCACTGTGCCGCAGCGGATGCCTTTTGGATATAGCTGCCCCATGCCTGATGTGATCATAACGTCATCTGGCTGGGCTGCATCAAGCCTATCATAAAAATCCACAAAGAGGCCGCCACGGCCATCGCCTTTCAGCATGCCAACAGCTCTTGTGCGGCTATTCATCACGCTCACATTGCTATCATGGTGGTAGAGAAGCATCACTTCGCTAGTGTTGAAGAATACGTTGCTCACGCGGCCCACTAGGCCAGAGGCAGAGACAACGGGAGCATTTATCTCTATGCCATCTGTAGAGCCGCGGTCGATGATGATATAGCGCATGTAGCCACCAGTGTTGCGGCCGATCACGTTGGCCGCTATGGTGGAAAATGCGTATGTATCCTTAAAATTCAGGAGTCGGTTAAGATTATCAAGCTGGACGAGTTTTTCAGCGAGCACGGCATTCTCTAGCTGCATCAATTCTATGCGCTCAGATAGCGCATCATTTTCTTTTGCCACGCCTATCAGCCAAACATACTCGCTCCATACGCCGCTTATAGCACTAGATATGCCATTCACGGCGTATACGATAGGGTTTAGCACATTGCCTAAGATGCCTTTATAAGGGCCTACTATCTGAGGGTTGCGTATCTGGATGACGACAAGCAAAAGGAAAAAGCCGAATACTAAAAGCAGCTTAGTTCGCCTTCTCATTATAGAATAGTCCTTCCGATTATATTGTTGCTTCTGCACACCGAATCTATAGATTCTCAGGTCTTCGACCTTCGAGGATCGCGGCTTTATCCGCGGCGGCAAAGCCGCCTGTGGTACGCCGCTACGGCATTCAGTCGCTTCGCTCGTCTGCCGACAACCCCAAACCCCTTCTAGGGGCTTTAAGGAATTTTGCCTTAACATTTATCCTAACTTCATAA
>JAITWL010000059.1 GCA_031285285.1 Deferribacteraceae bacterium
TCCAGGCACAGCTATATCATCCTTGCCTTTTTTGGGATCTATGGCTGTGAGCACAGTTTTAGAGCGATCAGCCGCTGATATGCCAGTGCTGATACCTTCTTTAGCTTCGATAGAGTAAGTGAATGCTGTGCCAAAGCGGCTTTGATTATTTTCTTCTCTCATCATGAGGTTGATACCAAGCTCTTCGCAGCGCTCTGGTGTGAGCGGCAGGCAGATAAGCCCACGGCCTTCTTTCGCCATGAAGTTGATAGCCTCAGCTGTAGCAAATTCGGCTGCACACATCAGATCGCCTTCATTTTCGCGATCCTCATCATCCACCAATATAATCATATTTCCTTTGCGAATCTCTTCGATTGCCTCAGAAACTGTTGCTTTCATTATGAACACTCCTTCGGACTATAATATAATCCCGCTCTCAGAGTTGCCGCCCATGCCGCCAACTATTTTGATATTGCTTTTGGCTTCTAGGTATTTATTGCGCATTTCTTCAGGTAGGGTCTTGTATTCAAATATCACGTGCTTGGCATCAATTGCCCCAACGATTTCTTGATCATATGGGAAGCCGTAAGGCAGTATTGCTAGCTGGATAGCACCACTTGCTGTAGGTATAGTCTGCACCAGCACTGGCTCTTTATATGTACCCTCGTCAAAATTAGCCATTATGGTCTCGCCAGTGACAAGCTTCACCAGCTTAATATTATATTGCATTATCTAATCTCCGTGTTTACAAAATCTCAGGTCTTCGACCTTTAAGAATTCCAAATATAATGAAATGGAATGTATAAAACAGGGGGCACATTGTGCCCCGACTGAAAGGCTACTCTGGATGAATAGCGTCTTGTGGGCAAGCGTCTACACAAGAGCCGCAGTCGCTACAAGCATCTGCGTCGATTTCATATTTGCCGTCGCCTTCTGATATGGCGCCCATTGCACATGCGCTCTCGCATGCTCCGCAGCTGATACATTCGTCATTAATAACATGAGCCATTATTTGATCCTCCTAAATTATATTGGTTATAAGCCAAAATTTGCTATATATTCCTGCATATCAAGCGGCAGGCTTGTCACTGAGTGTTTCTTGAATAGATTCATCTCATCATTCATATCTTTATCGATCAGATAGCTAGTGACGTAGGCTGGCGAAAGATCGGAAATTATCTTCAATATAGCGCCTGCCACGCCCCAATAGTGCAGGCTATCATCTTTCATCTCTATACCAAGCTTCTTGGGGCTTAATATTACTGTCGGCTTAGAATCTATCACTGGCTGCTCCACATACACGTGGTCAAAATCGAGGATCACCGTCAACACTTCTGGACGCGCGCTGCCCACAAGCTTTGCCGAGAGCGCCAGCGAAGAATAAGGCGCACGTAGCTCTTGCGTCTTTGTGCTGAGCAGGTAGTCCGATTCACGAGCGCTTTCTAGCATCAGCCTGACGACAGTATCAAATATCTCGTTGCGATAGCCGCAGAATATTAAGCAATAGTTCATGACAGCGCCTTTGTAGGGCAGTAGCTAGCGCAGACGCGGCAACCACTGCAAATTAATTTATTAATCTGTATAGTCTCTTCGCCCTCATATAGTGCTGGACAATGTGTATTATCCTTGCAAATTGGCTTAATTGTGGAGCTTATACAGTTGCATTTTTTCACATTCAGCTTTGGCAGTGAGGTCTTCTTGATATTTGTACAGCTATATGGCAGGCTACTATTTTTGATCTGCTTCAATTTGTTAATAGCGGCTATAGGCGGCAAAAGTTGCTTAGCTGTATCTTGCAATATGAGCACAGTGCCATTTGCCAGCTGTTCGGCATCTGGCGCATCGCTGGCTGTGCCCACAAATAGTGGCTGTATATTGAGCTTCTTTGCCACTATGCCGCGAAACTCGCTGTAAGTGGCTGGAGTGACACCATAGATGTCGCGCACAGCTGCACAGCACACAGATGAAAATACTGCATAGGCGACGATATCCTTGCAAGCATAGATTGCCATAAATGGGCAGCCCGGGCATAATTCAGATTTTGTAAGCGCCAGCTCTGGCTCTAACCCCACCGATACAGTGATATTAAGCCCAAGAAGCCCATTGATCCAGTTATGCACGAATACAAGCTCACGCTCAGTGGTTTTCACCTCAGTAAGGTTTTTCAGCTGATCCACCTGTGCGCTATTTCTGATAGGCATGATAAATTCTGGAAACCATGCATCCACCAGCTCAAAAGAGATGCTCTCCTGTGCTTCTTGCGGTGGCAAAGCTTGAGCTGTGTACGTATAGGTAGTTTTTAGCTTTTCATTTTTCTGCGCTGGCTTCCATGAAGCAACATCAGCTGAGAAATGCGGCAGCACCTTATCTTGCAAATCATATGATATAGGCTTGCTAACGTAATTATTCAGCACGTTGGCGCTAAGCACTACCTGCACAGGAAGGCCGCTATCCGTGGACGCTTTGACTGCACGAGGCAGTATGTCAGCAAGCTGCTCTGGCGTTTTGCAGAAAAAGAGTGGTATCTGCACAACATCAGGCAGTTGGCTGGAAAAAAACAGGCAAGCAGCACGCAGGGGCTTGTCAGCCACGAATGGTGGCAACTTATGAAAAAAGCCCACAACCTTATTGCCCACCATAGCGCTGCCAAGCAGGAAGCTGATGGCCAAAGGCGTCTGCATGTTGACAGTGCCGCGCAAAGACAGCGGGAAATTATCTTCCACATAGATGTCTGCGGCTGCCAAATTGTCTACAAAACTGATTAGTGATTCACTGCTGTTAGTCATAGTTAACCTATATACAAAACTGGAAACAAAGACAAGATCAATTTACAATTATTTGCTTCCAATGTATTCCAATGTGAGATTTATAGACTATTTTGTCAAGCTTCCAGCGATAATCATCTTCTGCACTTCTGATGTGCCTTCGTAGATGGCTGTCACTTTCGCATCGCGGAACATGCGCTCCACCTTAGCTGGCTTGCAATAGCCGTAGCCTCCGTGGATTTGCACAGCGTTCACAGCGGCTGTCATAGCAGCCTCAGAGGCAAAAAGCTTAGCTGCAGAGGCTTGCATAGAATAGTGCTGGCCGTTATCAGCCAGAGCAGCCGCATGCCATGTCATCTGCCTTGCAGCAGAGGCATCTTTATACATGTCGGCCATCATCCATTGCAGAGCTTGGTTTTCGCCAACAGGCTTGCCAAATTGCACACGCTGCTTAGAATAAGCAATGCTTTCCTCCATGCAGCTCTGGATAATGCCTGTGGCACAGGCAGCTATGCCTATGCGGCCAGAATCAAGCGCTGTCATAGCTATTTTGAAGCCTTCGCCTATTTTGCCAAGTAGATTTTCTTTAGGCACAACGGCATTTTTCAATGTTATATTGACAGTGTGCGAGCCACGAGCGCCCATTTTATTGTATCCATGATTGGCTGTGAATTGGCTCTTATCCACTATGAAGGCTGATAGGCCCTTTGCGCCTGTGGAATCAAGATCTGTCCGCGCTGTCACTATTGCTATGCCAGCCATATCGCCATGTGTGATGAAACATTTTGTGCCATTAAGCAGATAATGATCGCCTTTATCTTCGGCTGTGGTTGTCTGCGCGGAAGCATCTG
>JAITWL010000116.1 GCA_031285285.1 Deferribacteraceae bacterium
AGCTTCCGCGCAATCATTGACAAGCGCTGCGATGGCTACATGAAGATGACTATCCTTGGTCCATTCAATGTGGTGATGGGAGAGCTTCTTGTGGAAGACGGCCGCTACACAGTGACTAAAGATGGTGAAGATGTCACAGATATGCTCTGGGTGGGCTTTGGCGAAACAGAGGTGAGGCTATTCATGGATGCATTCCGCACTCCGCCTGAGCTTCCCGATGAGAGCTATGATATGAGCAGCATTGATGGCTCATATGTATTTAAGAAAGCTGCAAATACCTTCACAATCTCTTCAGATTTTAATCTATACGCCATAGAAAAGCCACAGCACACTATTGGATATAGCATGGAAGACGACTACCCTTCATCAATAATGTTTTCCATGGGGATGATGACCTTATCAGTTAAATTCACTGATAAGTGGGTGCTCCCATGATAGCGAACACCAAGCTTGCAAGCTCTGCGCCTAGCTATGCAAAGCTTAATCTCTTCCTTTATGTGACAGACAAGCGTCCCGATGGTTATCATAATATTTGCTCCTTATTCTGTGCTATTGATTTCTATGATACACTCTCTATATCTCCTGCAAAATCAACCTTTTTAGAAAATACTGGCCTTGGTGTACCTGTTGGCAAGGAAAATATCATCATGGCCGTGGATACGCTACTTAGACAAGGTTATAGCTTGACTCAACACTTCAAGATCAGCATACATAAGCGCATCCCTGTGGGCGCAGGGCTAGGAGGTGGCAGCTCTAACGCCTGCACATATCTAGAGCTAGTCAATAAAGCTGCTGGACTAGGGCTTACGCTTGAGCAGATGCAAGATATCTTAGGGCGAGTAGGCTCTGATGCGGCTTTCTTCCTGTATAGGCCTATGGCTATAGGTACAGGCCGAGGGGAAATTTTAAGTCCATTCAAATTTGAGGAGAAGTTGCACTTTGTGCTTATCAATCCAGCCATTTTCATCTCAGCAGCCTCTGTTTATAAAGATGAAAAATTACAGTTGACTAGCTTAAGTGATCTCCCTAAAATGCCGACCTCTAATAAGACAGATGATATAATTTCGATGATGACTAATGATCTGCAAGCGCCTGTATTTGCAAGATACCCGCAGCTTTCAGAAATATGCGAGCGCTTAGAGCTTGCAGGCGCGGCAAAAGCAATGATGAGCGGATCGGGCTCAACAGTGTTCGGGGTTTTTAAAGATAGTGCTACACAAGAGGCCGCATACAAGGCGATGCAGCAAGCCTATCCTAAATATTTGGTGGTAAAGGCGGAATCGCTGTAATTAAGGGTAATAAGGGATTGACAATGATCGAAGTTAACATATTTTAATATGACTGTTGATATTTTTTAAATATTGTTGATATATGAGGGTTGAGGTAACAAACAAATGGACTTTTTGGTGTTTGCAGGTAGTTCAAACAAACAGCTGGCGGAAGGGGTAGTATCCCATCTGGGTATGAAGCTTGGGGATTCTTTGATAACAAAGTTCTCCGATGGTGAAATTTTTGTAAGAATCAATGAAACGGTTCGCGGAAGGGATGTTTTCATGATTCAGTCGACCAATGCGCCAGCAGAAGTTCACATGATGGAACTTATGATGATGACAGATGCGCTGAAACGAGCTTCGGCAAAGTCACTGACGGCCGTTATGCCTTATTTTGGCTATGCGAGGCAGGATCGCTCCACCGAGCCACGAGTGCCTATCACAGCGAAGCTGGTGGCGAATTTGCTTGTTAGATCTGGTATTGATAGAGTGGTGACAATGGATCTCCACGCTGGACAGGTTCAGGGCTTTTTCGATATCCCAGTGGATAATCTATACTTTATGACAGTGCTTGTGGATTATCTAAAGCGGCATTATCCTTGCGTGGATGACACTTGCGTGGTGGTATCGCCTGATGCTGGTGGTGTTGCTCGCGCTAGAGTGCTAGCGAAGCACCTTGGCTGCCCATTAGCAATGGTGGATAAGCGCCGCACAGCGCCAAACGTGGCGGAAGCTATGAATGTGATAGGTGATGTGGCTGGCAAGAAGGCGATCATCGTCGATGATATCATAGATACAGCAGGCACACTCACTCAAGCCGCTGCTGCCATCAAAAAGAATGGAGCAATAGGCGTTATCGCGTGTGCTTCGCATGGGGTGCTTTCTGGGCCTGCGCGTGAGAGGATCGATAATAGCGATCTTGAGGCTGTGCTTGTGTCTGACTCTATAGTGATCCCGCCGAATGTGACTATGAGCAAAAAAATCAAACGCCTCTCCGTATCTGGCCTATTGGCAACAGCTATTGAGCGCATATATAAGAAAGAGAGTATCAGCTCTTTATTTGATTAGAACAGGCGCATGCTTTATATAATAGGCTTAGGTAATCCAGGCAAACAGTATGAGCATACCCGCCATAATATTGGCTTTATGGTGCTTGATAAACTCGCGGAGCGTAATGGACTTACGTTTCGCGAGGATTTTAAAGGGCTTTACGCCACTGGCATGATAGCTGGCGAAAAATGTCACTTTCTAAAACCACAAACCTATATGAATCTAAGCGGTGAGGCTGTTGGCGAATTATGTCGCTATTTCAAAGCCACTGCAGACGAGGTCTGCGTGGTCTATGATGAGCTAGATTTTAGCTATGGCGTGCTCAAGCTGCGCAAAAACGGCTCTGCTGGCGGTCATAATGGCATCAAATCGCTGATCCAGCACCTTGGCACAGAAGATTTTGCCCGCTTCCGCATGGGAATAGCTGGCATGCACCGATCTAAGATAAGCGGACACACAGCAGACTACGTGCTGGCACAATTCACAGGCATCGAACGTGAAACACTAGATGAATTCACTACTCGCGGCGCGGAAGCTATAGAGATGGCCGCAAAAGAAGGCTTCACCAAGGCTATGAATGAATATAATAAGCTGGCAAAAGAAATGGAAGCTAAGATAAAGGCTGCAAAAGATGCGGCTACACAACCGTAGAGAGCGACCCGCTCTCCCACATTAATCAGTGGCATTAATATTTGCAAATAAATTATTTTAAAGAATACATTTGTCAATTGGACAAACCTCGCTCCTACGTGAGATTTAAGCAATTGTAGCTTCAAAAAATTAGCTAACACAAATCCATAATCTCCACTATCAGCTTGACAGCGCGCCATATTCCTTGTACGGTTGACGGTTAGAATTTTGAATATATTACATCATATATGGAGGAAAGTTAATGAACATCACCCTCGTGGTAGGAGCGGGCATTGTAGGCCTGCTAGTGGCTCTTTTTATTTACAGGTATATCAAGGCTCAGCCAGCTGGCAATGAGCAAATGACTGATATATCAAAGCAGATTCACGAAGGGGCTATGGCCTTTTTGTTTCGTGAATATCGTGTGCTAGTGATATTTATCGTGATCGTAGCTGCACTAATGTTCTTTGCATCTGGCTTGGGTGCTAAGACAGCTATATGTTTCCTTGCTGGTGCTGTATGCTCAGTGCTAGCAGGCTTTGTAGGCATGAATTCTGCTACAGCTGCGAACGTACGCACATCCGAAGCCGCACGCAGCAAAGGCATGGCAGCAGCTCTATTCGTATCATTCAATGGTGGCGCTGTTATGGGGCTTGCTGTAGCCAGCCTTGGCCTTGTGGGCGTAGGTATAGCATTCTACTTTCTTGGTGACACTCAAAATGCACAATATATCAACGGTTTCGCAATGGGTGCATCTTCTATTGCTCTATTCTCACGTGTTGGCGGCGGTATCTATACTAAAGCTGCCGATGTGGGCTCAGACCTCGTGGGTAAAATCGAAGCAGGCATACCAGAAGACGATCCACGTAACCCAGGTGTTATCGCGGATAACGTTGGCGATAACGTTGGCGATATCGCAGGCATGGGCGCAGATATATTTGAATCATATGTTGGCTCAATCATCGCCACTGTGGCTCTTGCTGCCACAATGGGCACAGAAGCAATGCTCTTCTTGGGCGTTGGCTCTGAGGAGGCGCGTGC
>JAITWL010000137.1 GCA_031285285.1 Deferribacteraceae bacterium
AAAAGTTGCGTCATTGCGGGCTCGACCCGCAATCTAGGATTAATCCAATGGGGAATACGCCTCCACTGGATTTATTCTGGATTGCGGCTCAAGGCCGCAATGACGTGTGCTGTCACCCCATGCGAAGCGAATGGATCTTGGCATTTCATGACAAGTCTAATGACGGAATTATGGAAACTTTAATTATCTGGGCGTGCTTTGTGGGAAGCACTGTTTTGGCGCGCTATTTGCCTGTGCAGGTGTTAGCAACGTGCAAGGCAATGGTTTTGCGGAGTTTCCTCCAAAAAACCCGCCAAAAACTGGCGGGCTTCATAAGTCGTTTATTTCGCAGCGGCGGCTTTTGTAGCTTTGCTACCTATATTATTTCGCATCAGATACACGGCCATTGCGGCCACGCCCATTGACGAGTATGTGCCTATCACGATGCCCACCATCATTATCAGTGCAAAGCCATTAATCACTTCACCGCCGAAGATATAGAGGCTGATTGCAGCTAAGAATGTGAGGAGCGATGTCATCACTGTGCGTGTCAAACACTCGTTGATACTTTTATTGATCAGCTCACCCCAGCCCATACCTGCGAGCTGGCCAGCTTTTAGCTTCTCGCGGATACGGTCGAATATCACTATTTTATCATTCAACGAATAGCCGACGACTGTCAAAAGCGCGGCCATAGCTGTTATGCTGAATTCCTTGCCCGAGATGCTATATATACCTAGGGTGAAGATAATATCATGCACCAGCGCTATAATGGCGCTTAGGCCAAAGAAGAGCTGGAAGCGGATTGCCACATATAAGAGTATCCCTATGGCAGAGAAGATCATCGCCATGTAAGCTTTTTTCTTGAGTTCATCGCCCACTTGCGGACCAACCTGCTCCACGCGCTGAATTGTCGGACTGTAGGAGGCAAATTCTGCTTCCAAAGCAGCTTTGATGCTATCCTGAAATGCTTGTAGCGACATATCAGGATTTTCCCTTACACGGATAAGCACTTCGTCCATCTCGCCAAAGTTTTGCAGCGTAAAGTTGCTACCGATCTCGGCCTCAAGCCCTTTACGGATAGTATCAAGCGCAATAGGTGCATTAAATTTCACCTGCACCACTGTGCCACCAGCAAAATCAATGCCTAGATTGAAGCCTTTTGCAAGGCAGACCCCTAGGCCAATCGCCACTATAAGGCCAGATATGCCTAAAAACATTTTTAGCTTGCCTATAAAATCTATCTTTGTGCCTGGTTTGATTAATTCCATCATATACGAATACTCCTCCCAATTATTATGTTGGATGCGGACACCATCGGGGCTTTATCCGCGCTTGGGAGACCCAAGCTGTGGTACACCCCTTGCACTCCGCTTATACTCCGTGACAACCCCAAACCCCTTCTAGGGGCTTCAAGGAATTCACCCATAATAGTCGGGCCTCCTATATACTAATTTTTTCTGGATCTTTGCGCACTATAAAAGTCATAAAGATCGTCTTGGTCACATACACTGCCGTGAACATCGAGGCAATAAGGCCTATCGAAAGCGTAACAGCAAAGCCTTTCACTGGGCCTGTGCCAAATTGATAGAGCACTATAGCCGCGATCAGCGTGGTGATATTCGCATCCACAATCGTAGCAAAGGCTTTTTGATAGCCTATCTCAAAAGCGTTCATCACTGTACGCTTATTGCGAAGCTCCTCGCGGATACGCTCAAATATCAAGATATTCGCATCCACTGCCATGCCAAGCGTCAGGATAATCCCTGCTATGCCTGGAAGCGTCAGCGTTGCGCCAACAAGGCAGAGCACACCAAGCAGAATCACAAAGTTTGCCACTAAGCCGATATTGGCCACTATGCCCGAAAGCTTATAGTAGATAAGCATCACTATCATGATGAGCACCAGCCCGATAACACAGGCTTTCACGCCACTATTGATAGAATCAGCACCAAGAGATGCGCCCACTGTGCGGTTTTCCAATATTTCCACTGGCGCTGGCAGGCTACCTGCACGCAGGACTATCGCGAGGTCATTTGCATCTTCTTGCGTGAAGTTGCCAGAGATCGAGCCTTCGCCGCCTGGGATACGCTCATTGATATTTGGTGCTGAATATACAGTGTCATCAAGCACTATCGCCAGCTGCCTGCCGACATTATTGGCTGTTAAGTCGCTGAATATGCGCGCGCCTGCTGGATCAAAGCGAAACCAAACCACAGGCTCATTATATTCATTATATTGCACGCCAGCATCCAAGAGGCTATCGCCTGTGAGCGACACTTCGCGCATTAGTGGATATGGGTGAGTGGCTATCACTTTGCCTGTAGCTGGGTCTACATCCTTGCCATACATTATGATCGTGTCATAAGGCACTGTGCCAGCATCTAGCTGAGCCTGAGAGACAGAAGGATTGACCATATGGAATTTCAGCTGAGCTGTCTGCCCTATAAGGCTGATAGCTCTATCAGGATCGGTGATGCCTGGCAGCTGCACCAATATCTGGTTGCGTCCCTGACGCTGCAACATTGCTTCAGCCACACCAAATTGGTCTACGCGGTTACGGATAACCTCAAGCGCTTGGTTGACAGCATTTTGACGAAGCTGCTCTATCTCCGCATCGCTCAGCTGAAAGCTAAGCACATTTGCATCGCCAGAATTAATTGAATCTAGGCCAAAATTGGTCGCGATATCGTTAACTTGCCTGCTGATATCAGCATTAGCTCCATCAATGCCAACAGAAAGTGCATATGGAGGGGTTTTCTGCACATATGAAAATGTGAGCTCTTCCCGCTGCAATTCACGCCTGAGCTGATAGATCATGCTATCCACTCGGGCTTCCACTGCCTTCTCTGTATCCACGCCAAGAACCACGTGCATACCGCCCTGCAAGTCAAGCCCAAGGCGGACCTTCTCATTCAGTGGTAGCATGCCGAAGAGCGCAACGCCAAGAATGACGATAATGACCGCCCAACGAAATTTCAAATTCATTTTGTTGTAGTCCTTACTTCTTTTCTATAAGTGTGTTGTCTGTTTTATCGCCCTCAGCATAAGTGCCTGAAATGCCAGCCTTGAGGATACGCACCTTGGTGTTGCCAAGATTAATCATGAATGTGTTGCTATCAATAACACTATCAATAGTGCCAATAAAGCCAGAAGTGGTAACGATAGTGTCGCCTGCACGCAACGCATTGATAGTATTTTGCAGCTGTTTCTGCCTCTTTTGCTGTGGGCGGATAAGCAGAAAGTAAAAAATGGCGAAAAAAGCAATCAGTGGGATCATCATCCCAAAAGCGCCACCTGCTGGTGCTGCTGCGTCCTGTGCATAAGCAATTGTGTCAAACATATAGAAGCCTCCAAAAATATTATTAATTAAAGTCTGAATTAATCGACGAGATTATAGCGCTATATGAGCAGAAGCACAACCACTAATATGGATATTTGGAAAAAAGTGCTCATGCTCACCATTATTTATATCTGCCTAAAAACATCCTGAAATGGCTTTAAAACAGACTGTTCTTTGCTTCTATCAAAGATTGCAAACACTATCCGCTCAAAGCTATGCTGCCAGCCTTCGTTTTGCAGGATATCCACAAAAAAGTTTGCCACAGTGCGTGGATCATTTTGAAATACGCCACAGCCATATGCGCCAAGGATGAGTGTACGCGCATTTTCGACTGCAAATAGCTGGATCACCTTGCGCATGCGATCTTTCATCGTTTGCAGTGCTAGCTCATGCTTGCCGCCATGATTCATATAAGCGCCATAATTCACCGCTGGCGCTGTCAACACATCGACTGTCAGCGGTGTATCCCAGAATGCACCAGTGTCTTGGCGCACAAAGAGGGCATCCTTAGCGTAGATCATATGATCAGTATATAAAGCACCACCAAAGGCGCGATTTGCTTCATAACAAACCATATTTTGTGGTAAAGTTTGTACCAGATAAAGGTTGCTAGATGCAGCGAGACTTTCTTCTTGAGCTAAAGCGCCATTCAAGAAACCACCACCCGGATTTTTAGCACTAGCAAAGTTTAACACAGCTATGTGTGTTGATTCTGGCGCAGACTCTTGCTTGAGGCGAACTATCGCGCTCACCACTGGCTCATTAGTTAGCTCAATGCGTGCAGCAGAGTTTGCAGCAGGCTTGGTGAGAGCTGCGATGGCAGAATCGAGACGCTGTGGCGTATATAGGCGCGAAGATGCTAGCGAATGTTGATGTAGTCTAGCTAATTCGCCAGTGGCATTTTGAAAATGCTCTAGTGTTTTTTGCGCCTGAGTGGCACGTTCGGTCTTTTTGCTCATGAAACCCTCATTTTTTCTTTCCAAGATCTGCCATCACCAGCTGCAAGTCGTTCCAAACATCTCTCTTTGCACCCTCGTTGCGCAGCAGGTAGGCAGGGTGAAAAGTAGGCATCACCTTGATTTCTTTATACTTTTGCCAGCGCCCTCTTAGCTGAGATATACTCCTGCTTGTGTTTAAGAGGGCTTGTGTAGCCGTGCTGCCAAGCGTAACAATCGCTTTGGGATTCACAAGAGCAATTTGCCTCTGTATAAAGCTTATGCAAGCGGCTGTTTCATCTTTGAAAGGCTGTCTATTATCTGGTGGTCTGCATTTGACGATGTTGCCAATGAAAACTTCTTCTCTTTTATAGCCCATAGCGGCTATCATTTTCGTCAGCAGCTGCCCAGCCTTGCCTACAAATGGACGGCCAGTATCATCCTCTTCTGCGCCAGGCCCTTCGCCAATAAACATCAGCTCGGCTTGCCTATCACCCTCGCCAAATACGATATTCTGCCGTTTTTCTGCAAGGCGGCAACGTGTGCAACCTGATAAATCTGCCGATATAGCTTCCCAGCTGTCTGGGCTAACCAAAGCTGCGGCATTACCCGTGAAGCCTGCCTGCATAGCCGCTAAATCGCTGCTCACTGTATCGCCAATATCAGCTTGCATTGGCGCAGATAATTTTTGATCAAGCTTTATGGTATCAGTTATGCCATATATATCAATTAGTTCTTTGCGAACATATTTGCTTTTCACGATGACATACTCCAAATATGGGGACTTTATTTTACAGAATTACTTTATAGAAAAAACTCGTTTTAGTATATAAAAAAATAAGATTAGCCATAGTTAACGCAGTGAGTTGTAATGCTTACATGCATAACTATTACCAACGATTGAAAGCTGCGGATTACTACCACGTCAGGCCTTCTAAAGGAAGGGACTTGTAGCGAATTTTGAGATAAAAAAGCTCGCAGACTTTATTTCGTCTGCGAGCTGGTGTAGCTATGGTTTTTTAATAACCCACACAATGGTGTAGAAACCACTGATGTCTTTGTCGGATAGTTTGGTGATTTCGCTTGCGCTTCCAGATACCAGTATCTGGGCTTCTTTGATATACTTGTAGATTCTGCCATTACGACCAGTTTCAAATACCAGTGCGCCATTGATGGCATCTTCTTTATCAAATTTTTTCGCAACTATATAGTCACCTTGGCGAAAATTTTCGTCGCCTATGCCAGTAGTCACCTCAAAGAGGACTACATTATCTTGAGGGTTGTCCACCCCATTTACCAACCCTTCCCATACAGGAACTGCGCGCGCTTTGGCAGCACGTTTCTTAGAATTGATTGCCAGATATGGCACACACACTGCGCCAGCGATTTCGCTGATATACGCGCCATCTTCCCTTGCATTGCTCTCTTCTACCTTTGGTTCATACGTAGGCTTGAGTGGCGGAGTATCAAACTCCACGTCAGAAAAGAAGTTTAAGTCTTTGCCGAGAAATTTTGCCATTTTAGCAAGCATATCCAAATCTGGCTCCCGTTTGTCACTAAGATAGTTCGACAAGCGAGAAGGTGAAATGCCAACATGTTTAGCAAGTACAATCTGCTTAATATTCCGTTTTTTAATAAGCTCTTTTAATTTTTTCCCAATCATGAAATACCTCATCACGATGCAATAATGCAATACCTTTATTTATTTTAGTTTAAATTTGCGTTCCAGAGTTAACCCTTTCACCCTAAACAGCACGCGTCAGTAGTAGCCGCTATTTTAGCTGCTGCAAAGATACGGATAACAAAATCGACCTTCTGCCTGCTGATTTGACCTGAAAAAACCAGTGTTACGCAGAGTGCCAACTTTGGAATTGGACTGTTAAGAAAATAACTTAATACATATTGAAGAAATGTAAAGGGCTTAAATGAAAATTTCTTTTCGAAAGCACTTAATTTTTTATCTTCGATACTCCCACGGTGGCTCTGCGCCAGACTCTTCCCACAATCCCTTTTTTTCCGTTCTTGCTTGCGCCGATATCAATTCCCAACGATCACAAAAACTTTTCCGACAATAATTGCCGTAAAACCATGCATGCCCGCCTTCAAGCATCAGTTCGTTTATATTTATCCCATCGACCTCCAACACACCTACTTGACGCCCGTATTGGTCGATGTCAATGACCTCAACTGTCACTTTGTGACCATCTAGCAAGTGTTGCAAAGCTTGTTTTGCCTTTGCTCCATATTTCTGTGAGCTTTCAGGTGCGTCTATGCCATATAGGCGCACCTTCATTTCCTCCCCCATTTCATTCATCACAGTTAATGTGTCGCCATCGGCTATGTTAATAACATCCCCAGGAATCGCAGGCTCAGCCAGCAGCATTTCTGCTGCATAATCTGCTCCTATCCTGAGAAATGATTTTAGCTCATCATAAAAGTGGGCCACGCCCAAAAACGACATAAACGCAAAAGCCGCTGCCATCAGACTGGATGACAGCTTTCTCTTGCTCGGCTTTCTTCTCTTTTTTGCCATAATAATTAAACTATTTTAGTCATCATAAAAATTATAAGCTTAGCGCTTCTAGCGAAAAGCTCCTCATATATAAGTCTATGCGGATCATCTTCTCTGCATTTTCCATATCAATGCCTGCCCCTTCAGCCAATGTTTGATAGACACCCAGCATATTGGCCGCCACTATCATTGCTGCCATCTGTGCATATGCTGGCCTTATCGCTAGCTCATTAAGCATTGATATGAGGTAGCGGCTATAGCTAGCAGCAGCCGCGCCGTTTGCTGCTGGCATTTCATTCAACAAAAGTAGAATATGATCAACATATTCATCAAGTCGTTTTTCTGTGAAGTTGCTTTTAGCCGCATTTATAGCGGCTATCGTATCTTGCAAACTTGCAGCAGGAATAGGTGAAACCATTGTCTGCGGCTGTTTGGAGGCTATGGATGTCGGTTCTGCTTTCGTCACGTCCACAGCTTTTTCTTTTGTTGTCTTAGGCACTATATTATTTATAGTGTTATCGGGCTTCTCATTTTTTGTCAAGTGTCTTTCTACATTTTTGACACTTTCTGCATAATTTTTTTCACAAATTGCTTTGGCTTTGATTAGTGAAGAAGCTGTCACGGCCTTCACCGCAGCTGCGTTTCTCTCAGTATTGGCGGCATTTAGCACAGATATCACTATGCTGCTTAGCTCTTCTCGATCACTTGAAGACAAAGTGTCTGCTGGCAACTTGTTCAGCAGAGTTTTCAGCTCTTCTATGTCAGAGTTCACATTCTTAATTGACTCCATACGTTTTATAAGCGTTGAGAGTCTATTTGTTGAGCTTTTACTGTAAGATGGAGCTTGTGCAGGTTTGCTTGGCTCTGCATTCAAAATGCGCTCTATGTGCTCTTTGACTGACTTTGCAGCGGTGATATCATTTCCACCGATAAAGCTATCCACAATATGTGCAATGCGTGTGTGTTGCTCTTTTGCAAGTGGCATATTATATACTTGCTTTAGCAGGTCCAATAGCCCTAAAACGTCTTCATTACGCCTTGCGCCTTGCAGAATGCTTATCTGCTTCAAGATTCGGCTTTTACCATTTTTGCTGGTGGCGTTCCCTGTCAAAATCACGCCCAGTATGACAATAGCAGCGACAAAAATAAAACCACTCATTGACACATCCATTATGTTATTCTGCTAGTATACTAGTGTAGTCATTCAATTATGTCAAACAAATACAACATAAATAATAAAGTCTAATAAAATCTTTGGTGAGTTGTAAAAATTGATGTCCCACTCCGCAGTAGTTAAGCGTTTATTAGCTCATTAGCTGTCCTATAGCCGAAGATCCTGCGTGGGTAGTTGTTTATCCACTTTTCGACCCTCTTAATATATGCCAATGGCAGCGTTGAGATGTCTGTTCCTTTGGGTATGAATTTGCGAATCAATCTATTCGCGTTTTCATTGCTGCCACGCTCCCATGAGCTAAATGGGTGAGCGTAGTATATAGTAGT
>JAITWL010000236.1 GCA_031285285.1 Deferribacteraceae bacterium
TTCAGATAAAGCTCAGGCGCAATACGCATATAGAGCTTCATATCAAGGGCATTATGATGCGTGACAAAAGGCTTGGCCGTTGCGCCGCCTGCTACGGCTTGCATCATAGGCGTTTCCACCTCCATGAAGCCCTTGCGTGTGAAAAATTCGCGGATAAGCATCACTATCTGGCTGCGCTTTTTGAAGGTCTCCACCACTTCTTCATTGGCGATAAGATCGACATAGCGCTGGCGAAAGCGTGTTTCTACGTCTTTTAGCCCATGCCATTTTTCTGGCAGGTCACGAAGCGATTTGGTAAGCAATGTCAGCTCTTGGCAGGCCAAAGTGAGCTCGCCAGTCTTAGTCTTGAATAGAAAGCCTTTCACAGCGATGAAATCACCCATCTCACAGAGGCGGAAAGTCTCAAAGCTACGCTCATCCATCTCGCTATTTTTTGCATAGAGCTGTATAGCGCCTGTGCGGTCGCGCAGATTCAGGAAGGCCGCCTTGCCAAATTCACGCAAGCCCACGATGCGACCAGCGACAGTGTAAGTGAATTTTTCGGCATGAAGCGCCTCGCTTGTTGCATCAGTGTGCGCTGTTACCACTTCATTTATATCTATATTGCCTTTAAAATAATTTACATAGGGGCGGATTCCTGCCTCTTTAAGTCGTTCATATTTTTGCTGCCTGTGCTGATCCATATTTATTACCTCACGAATTTATCGCTTGGCAGTCTAATACTTAGAAAATTTTTATTCAAGCAAAAAGATAATTTTCCTATAGACAGCTCACAATAGTAGCTGTATGCTTTCAACCATGTTAAGGCGTTGGATTCCTGTTGGCTGCCTTTCGCTGGCGGCCTTTGTTTTTGTTATTTCGGAGCTGCTCCCAGTGGGTCTGCTGCCAGAAATATCGGCTGGCATTGGCGAAAGCGAATCTCGCACAGGCTTGTTGATGACTGGCTATGCGTGGATAGTGGCGCTAGTGTCGCTACCGCTTACGCTTCTTACAGCACGGCTCAATCGAAAGCCGCTGCTCATCGCTATCTTGCTCTTATTTAGTATAGGCGGCTTTCTTGGTTCGTTTGCTAGCTCTTTTATGGGTGTCTTCCTCCCGCGAGTGCTTATAGCCTTTGCTCATGGCGTATTTTGGTCGGTGAGCACTCCGCTTGCAGTGCGCCTATCTCCTGGCGGCAAGCATGGCACAGGGCTGGGGATGATATCGGCTGGCGTGGCGCTAGCGACTATCTTAGGCGTGCCGATAGCTACATATCTAGGTCATATTTTCACATGGACAGCCGCCTTCAAGTTTATATCTGCCATCAGCATCACTCTGGCACTGCTATTCGCCTTTGCGCTACCATCTTTGCCTAGCCAAAATACAGGATCGCTAAAGAGCATACCTGAGCTTGCTCGCAATAAAGGTATTCGCACAGTATATTATGTGACAGTGCTTGTGGTGACGGGGCATTTCGCAAGCTATACTTTCCTTACGCCTTATCTGCGTGAAGCTATAGGCGCGAGCTCTTCGCAAATAGTCACTATGTTAGCAGTATATGGCGCTTCTGGCGTGCTAGGCATCTTCCTTGCTGGCAAATATATGGATAGATACTTGAAGAAGGTGCTTGTGACAGCTGCTTGCGGCATGCTCAGCGCCTTTGTACTTTTTGCTATCTGCCGTAGCTATACGCTTGCTATCCCCGTGCTCGCGCTATGGAGCATATCTATGAGCGCTATGGGCTTGGCTATGCAGAGCTGGCTTCTGAGACTAGCCACTAAGGCCGCAGATGCGGCGGTGTCGATACATTCAAGCCTATTTAATGTAGGCATAGGCAGTGGCGCACTGATAGGCGGGCTAGTGCTAGATAATGCGGGGTTAACGTTCATAAACCCCACAAGCGCAATATTAATGATACCTGTGGGTTTGATATTACTACATGCACGTATGGAAAAGTAGCTATTAGGAATAGCGAAAAAGGCCCCCAATGGAGGCCTTTCTCAAGAGGTTTTTTCTAGAAAGAGTACGGGTCTAATAAGTCGGAGGTGTGATTCTGCCAGGTATAGGGCCGCGAACACCACCAAATGGAGTTGTTACAAATGTAAACGCGTTGCCTGAATTATCAGTGGCGTATACAAAATACATGCTGTAGCCATTATAGCCATTCACTGTCATCACGTCGCCTATTTTATAGCCTTTTAGGTTGTCATTGATGAGGTCTTGCACGATAGCTTTTGCGTCGCTTTCGCTTTTGATAGCTTCTCCGCCATTATAGCCGCCATTAGCGCCCCAGCCGCCGCCCCAGCAAGGTCCGCCGCCCATCATGCCCATACCGTGACCCCAGCCGCCGCCGTAACCACCGCCATAACCGCCACCGCGGCCGTAGCCACCAAAGCCTTGTGCGAATGCGCCAATTGCCAAGAGAGACATAATTGTCAGTGTTGTGATTAAAATTCGTTTCATAATTTTTGCTCCTTTAATAGTTCGTTCCTGCATGTAGTATTGCGATAATCATGCCAAATCATAAATGATTGATATATAACAACTTTTATTTTTAGCTATAGAGAAATACGCTTGCACAGTGTGCAATATATGCACAATGCTTTGTGCAATGCCCAATCTTCCAAAATTTTAGGCTATATTTTATATAAGTATTATGCTACACTTGTGACTGGATATACAAGCATTTGCTTTAATTTGGGGGAGTCTATGCGCTCTATAGTTGCAGTTACAAATGAAATGGATGATGCCAAGAAGGCCGCAGGTGAGTTGCTAAAGCAAATCAATGAAAAAGGCTCTTTGAGTAAAAACTCGCTTGGGCTGGTCTACTGTGATGTAGCCATAGAACATGATGCATTTGTTGCAGAGCTGCAAAAAGAGCTACCATTCGATATAATTGGTAACACAACTATAGCTACATTTGATACAGATAATGGCGCACAGATCATGTCAGTGGTGCTAACAGTGCTCACTGCCGATGATGTCACCTTCTCCACAGTTGTGACCAATGCATTGAATTCCGAAAACATACGTGCGGAGCTAGAAGTGGCCTACAAGGCAGCCTCAGCTCAGCTAAGTGAGCCAGAGAAGCTGATTTTCATCGTGCCGCCATTTGTGACAGATGCTGTGCCGCTTGATGAATATGTGGATACACTGAGCGAGCTATCTGGCGATGTGCCAATGTTTGGCGGGTTGCCATCGTCGAGCATGGCTGATGGTGATATAATCATTCATGCCCGTGGGCATACTTATAGCGATCGAGCTGCGATAGTGTTGCTTAGCGGCAATATTAACCCCATATTCACTGTGCAGAATATACTCAGCACTTATTCTGATCAAAAATTTGTGGTAACAAAATCTAAAAACAATATCATCTACACAGTGAATGATATGACTTTTGTTGATTATCTAAGGTCTGCAGGGATGGATATTGATGAGCTCATGGCTCAGGGCGACTTGGCAGTGTATGTATCCACACCAATCAAGGTGAACCTTTCGAAGCATGATTATAACGACGGCATACCTGTTGTGCGCATAATAAAAACTATCAACCCTGAGGATAATTCAGGTGTGCTATTTGGCGCAGTGCCAGAGGGGTCAACCATCTCTATTGGCGCAATGAAGAGGAAAGATATACAAGAATCTTGTAACATAGCTGTCAAAGCAATACAGGAAAAAATTGCTGCCAAAGACACTGAGTATAACACGCTTCTATGCATCTCCTGCGGTGGTCGATACATGGTGATGGCTGATGATAAAGACCTTGAGGGCGATGTCATCTGCGCAAGCCTGCCTAAGGAGCTGACTTTCTCTGGCTTTTACTCATTTGGGGAGATTTGCCCGACAGAAATTGTCGATGGCAAGGCCGTAAACAGGGTGCACAATGCATCAATTGTGATGTGTGTGCTATAAGATGTAAAAATGGACAACAATGAGCAAAGCCCTGAACAACAAGTGGTGGCGCTTCAGGAAGAATTGAACAAGCTGAAGCGTGCCTATAGCCGCCTAAATAGCGACTATAAGCGCGCTGGAATGATGTATAAAACTGCCGAGCGCATGCGCGATGTCAACGAAGCCGAGAAGGAATTGCAATATTTTTATAATCATCTCCTGTTGCAGACAGGCGACGACCTGTTCCTGGTGCTGGATAAGCAGCTCCATCTTGTGCTAGCCACCCGCACTAGCCTTGCCTTCTTTGGCGTCGAAAAGCTAGGCGATGTGGTTAATCAGCCTCTACTCCCATTATTAAAGAAATTTTTAGACGAAGATGCACAATACCTCATAAGGCAGTGCAACTTGGCTATAGCAACATCCATACAAAGCGCCTATATCAAGCGATGTATGCTGACTGATGGCAGCGAAATCACGCTGGACTGCCGCATATCCCCAGCCATAGATAAAAATGGCGAGTTGCATGGTCTTGTTATCGTGCTGCATGATGTCACTGAGCTTTACAACGCTAAAGAGCAGGCAGAGCGAGCGAAAGAACAAGCCGAACGAGCCTCTTTGACCAAGGGGCTTTTCTTAGCCAATATGAGCCATGAAATACGCACGCCTATGAACGCTATCAAAGGCATGAGTGATCTATTGATACACACTGGACTGAAAGATACTCAATATCACTATGCAAAGAGCCTATCTCGGGCAGCAAACTCGCTACTTACAATAATTAACGACATTCTTGATTTTTCAAAAATTGATGCCAATAAGATGGAGATCACTCCAGATAGCTATGATTTTCGCGCCATGATTGCAGATGTGGAAAAAATGATGCAGCTAAGAGCCACTGAAAAACATCTAGACTTTTTTGTAGAAATAGATGAAGCCATACCACACATGCTGATCGGCGATGAGGTGCGCATAAAGCAAATACTCATCAATCTATTAGGCAATGCTGTGAAATTTACCCACATGGGGCATGTGAAGCTGAAAGTGTCGCAGCTTAGCCTTGAAGCTGATGGAAGAATATTTATTGCTTTTGATGTTGAAGATACTGGCCCAGGGATCAAAGAAGAGGATATACCCTACCTCTTCACGGCCTTTTCTCAAATGGATGCCAAAAAGCATAAAGGCATACAAGGCACTGGCCTTGGCCTGACCATCACCCGCCGCCTAGCAGAGCTGATGGGCGGAAGCGTTGAACTCAAAAGCGAGTATGGGCGCGGCTCAACCTTCACCTGCCTATTGCTGCAAATGGTCGATGCAGAAGCTATTAAGACTACAGAAAATTATCATACAGAGGATAGCTTCTTAGGCTCTTTTAAAGCACCTGAAGCCAAAGTGCTTATTGTTGATGATAACGAAATCAACCTCATTGTGGCAGCAGAGCTGCTCAAACAATATGATATTCAGGCAGATAAAGCAATGAGTGGCATGGAAGCACTAGATATTCTGGAGAAAAAGCGCTACGACTTAATATTTATGGATCATATGATGCCAGATATGGATGGAATAGAAACAAGCGTCAATATACGAGCATATGCTGACTGGCGGCATAATGTGCCGATAGTGGCGCTAACAGCCAATGCAATCTCTGGAATGAAAGAGCTATTTCTGAGTAGCGGCCTTAATGACTTCCTCTCGAAGCCAATAGAGCTTGCCGCGCTGAATACAATCCTCAAAACATGGCTTCCTAGTGAGAAAATTAAGTAAAAAATTTTTAAGCTATGTCATTAGACTTGTCACGAAACAAAGTAAGGCAAAAGTCCCATATGCACTAACTTAACATAATATTTTCCATTTGCAT
>JAITWL010000146.1 GCA_031285285.1 Deferribacteraceae bacterium
TAGATAATCATTTGATTGGCTAGCATAATCAATCACAGTCGAACAGCCATATATAGCAAACATTAACATTAACACAAATATCTTCATATAATCTCCAAAGAGCCTAATAACTTCACATAAATATCAGGATAGACGATTTTCACTATCTTTGCTTTATATGGGCCTGAGCCATCGGCAGGGATGCCATCTGTCACATAGAGCTTGCCATCCACCTCTGGTGCTTGAAAAAATGCCCGTCCCTCTAAGATAAAATCAAAATCATCATTTATTTTATCCACAAAGCAGCCAATAGTCGTTTTCTTCATCTGCTTTAATCTGAGCAGAGTATTATTTTTTTGAATTTTTTGCAAGGCCTTCAAGCGTGCTTGCACAATCTTATTATCCACAATTGGTGTCATCTTGGCTGCGGGTGTGTCATCTTCTGGCGAATAAGGGAAAAATCCAGCATAATCTGGCATAATCAGCTGTAAAAGCTGCTCCAGCTCCGCAAAATCGGCCTCTGTCTCCCCAGGAAAGCCCACTATCGCAGTGGTACGAATAAAAGCCTCTGGCAGCTTCTTGCGAATCATTGCAAACACTTGCTCAATATCAGCCTTGCGCGAATGCCTGTTCATCCGCTTTAGCACACTATCTGAGGCATGCTGGATGGGTATGTCAAAGTAGCGCATGATATTAGACATTGAAGCTATAGTGTCAATCAGCTCTTCCGTTACCCCATCAGGGTTTAGATACATCACGCGGAAGTATACTGCTGGAAACGCAGGCGCAAGCTGGCGCAAGAGCGATGCAAGATTAGCCTCACCCAAATCTTGTCCATATTTAGTACTATCTTGGCTTATTATTATGATCTCTTTTGCACCAGCAGCCACCAGCTGTTGCGTTTCGCTGATTAGCTTCTCTATAGGCACGCTGGTATGCGCTCCACGGATAGATGGAATCGTGCAATAAGCACAACGGTTATTACAGCCTTCTGATATCTTGAGATAGGCATAGTGAGGCGGTGTCAATAGATGGCGCTCCCCTTGCCATGTGCTGGCCGCATCTTTCAGCTTATAAAGATTATCAATATATGTAAGCACAGCATCTTGTTGATCTACGCCTGCGACAAAGTCGATCTCTGGCAGCTCTTCAGCGATGCTATCTGCATAGCGCTCTGCCATACAGCCGAGCACAACAAGCTTCGCATGCGCAGGTAGCTCCTGCTTTGCTGATAATATTGCATCTATGGCTTCCTCCACCGCAGGGCGTATAAAGCCGCAAGTGTTCACAAGCAGCAAGTCACAAGCAGACGTATCATCACTAAATTCAAATTTACGTTTATTATAGCTTAGCCTGTGGCTTAATTTGCCCACAAGCCGCTCTAGATCCACTTGATTTTTTGCACAGCCAAGGCTGATTAGGCCAATCTTCACACTCTGTCTCCTGTCATCTTTTCTCCACACCACCATATAATTTTATTGAAATGCCGATATAAATAGTATTCTATATGTAAAATTTAAATCACAGTTCTGTATAAAAATAGTTGCATTTCCTAAAAAATAGTATAAAATATAATTGAGTCGATAGCTGAGCGACAGCAATCGATCTTATCGTAAAGTTTTTAAACGCAAATGGCAGTAGGTCTGCCGATCCTCGTCAATAGCCCAAGGTATATTCGCAGCTAGAATATGTCTTGGGCTGTTTTATAATCCAAATATACCTTATCAGCTTGCATTCAGCCTTTCAAGCATCTGCTGTGCTGTCTTATGTCCTTGTGTAGCGGCTAGGGTATACCATTTTGCGGCTTCGTCATAGTTTCTTTCCACGCCTTCGCCCCTGTGGTAGGCATAGCCAAGATTATATTGTGCATCAGCATAGCCTAGCTCTGCGGCTTTAAACCACCATTCCACAGCCCCTGCTTGATCTTTGCCACTGTAAAAGTACAAACCTATGGCATAAGGGGCAAAGCCAGGGGCAGGATCAGCTGGAGCGGCTCGCATCACATCTTTTAGATACCAATATGCCGCCTCAGCCTTATTGACCTTGAATATACCACCCTTTAGAAACATCATGCCCAGCTGCATGGGGCTAAGCGCCAATAGCTCCGCATCCATATCTGCACTGGGTATGGCATTGATAATATTAAGGCTCTCAAAATCGCGCAGATGCACCAAATCGATCCGATCTTCGTGTGTATACTGCGCCTCGCCTGCAAAAGCAGGGCTGAGCACGCGCGCACCATCCAACATAAAGTAACTATTATTATTCTGCACCTGCTTGCTGGCATCAATCACTTGTTTATCGCCATTCATAACTATAATAGCAAAGCTATTGCGGCCATTCATGGCATGTATCTTCAAGAATAGGCTATCTACTGCATCTAAAGCAGCCATGCCATCATATTCATAATCAAAAGTATAGAGCATCGAGCTATTATCAATATTGGTAAGCACTATGCCATTCAGCGGAATCTCGCCGCCTTCGTAGGGCGCTTTTTCAGCCCATAGCTCGATAAAAAGCTCATCCAGCTTACGTATTGCAGCATTATATCGCACAGGGTTGATATTTTGCGAAAATGATAATGCATATTTCACTTGGTTATTCACAGCGCGAGTGTCGATAGTGATATCACTTGCCTGTATGCTGATAGCACGAATCAGATCGAGGAATATAGCATCCGTCCTAGCTCTGCTATCCGCGATAGCCTTATCAAAGACCAAACGTCTGCTGACAGCTGCTGCATAGGCGCTCTGCCCATCCACTGCTGCGCTGCTGCCATCTTCGGAAGGCTTTAAGCTTTGTATGGCAGATTCTACGCCATCTTTATTCACATCAGCACGAATTTTGAGCATGCCTTGAGTCTCGTCGTAGTCGATTAGCAAATTAACTGAGGTGAGATAGCCAACAGAGCGGGTTAGTATCTCATCTTCAATGAGTTCGCCTTTGCTGACGATAGTTTTACTCTCCACAAGGACGCCAACAGCCTCTGCAACTGCATTACGGATAGCATCTTCATAGGCTTCGTCTTTATTAGAGCCATAGCCAACGCTCTCCACAGTGATCACTTGCATACTATCCTGTGCATAAGCAGAAATGAAGGCAGATAATAGAAAAATGAGTAGAAAAGCGCGCATAAAATTATCCTTTGATAAAATCTCTCCACACTATAGCATCAATCTATCAGCTGATCCACTAGAATAATCCATTTGCCAGCCGCTCTGTTCTCTGTAAAAATGCCTTGCTAAGCATATAAAAGTCAAGTATTTTAGGGCTGATAATTAGAGGGGAGCTATGGGGATTGTGGAAATTTTACTAATCGCAGTGGCCTTGAGCATTGATGCATTCAGTGTGTCGGTTGGCGTGGGCCGTGGTAGCTTTGGCAGGCGCACAGGCTTGTTGCTGGCTTGTTTATTTGGATTCTTTCAATTCCTTATGCCACTGTTGGGTGCAAATCTTGGCTTATTGATGCCTATCGCAAAGAAAGCTATGATGACAAGCCGACATTCCTTGACACTGAGAACAGGGAAGACTCGCAGCTGCGTGCAGGCTTATCATTCCGTTGGCGCTTTTATGAGGACTGGAGCACCGAGCTGAGCTATCAATACACCAAGAATAGCTCCAGTTCTATCCTTTATGAATATGATCAGCATCTTGTCTCAATGAATGCAGCTGTATTCTTTTGAATTATTCCTTCACGCTCGCAAGCCGCGTGGTGACGATATCTTCAAGCATTTTCTGCTCTTGAGTCTCCACAAAGGCCGCATAGGCTTTTTTATGGCGGCTTTCTAGCTTATCCATGATGCTTTTGCCCTTGTATGCTTCTGTGGTCTGCGCCTTCTGTTTTTGCACTAGCTGCCTATGCTCTGCCAACTGCTGCAGAGCGGCGCGGCGCTCTGTGCCTAGGCGTGTGATATATTTTTCATACATTTGCATCATGGCAAAATCGCCAGAGGCTTGTATATCAGCCATCTCTTGCAGCTTCTGCCTTATCTGCTCAGTGATCCGCTGCACCTCGACTATAATTAGGCGCTCCTGAGCGGCAAGCTCAGCTAGCTTTGCCTTCTCCCGCTCTAATGTGAGCGCCCTATAGTCTAAAACCTTTTGCAGCTTAAATTTCTTTTGCATAATGCTTTATTGAATTGAGGATTCATAAAAAAGCACGCTCCAAGAAAGCTCATCATCATCAGCAATCACAAAATAATATTGCTTTTCATTGCCCACTTCCAGCTGATAGTCGTCATCAACACGCGAATACGAGAAGCCTGCAGCCTCCATATCTTCGATATAGTCATCAATAGCGGCTTGAGGCACGGAGCTTGCATAAGTAAGATCAAAATCAAGGCTGAAAATAGCGCCAAATTGCTCCGCTTGGAACGCTGGGAAAGCCTCTCGCATTGTTAATAAAGGATTGCTGACTAAGGCATTAATATCAATAAGCGAGAATTCTATTGTGGGCATAGCATCTTCATAATCAAACCAAACTATAGCGTTTCCTTTACTATAAGTATCGTCAGCTCCTTCAAAGCCTGCTTGTAGCAACTGTTTGATGTAGGTATCTTTTTTTAAATAAGCGTCCTTGCCAAAGTTATCATCATCAAGCCATACCCAGAAATCAATTCGCTCAATTGCTTCTTTATAGCTAAAAGCTGGAAAAGCCCCCATGCTCACAGGTAGTTTATTAACCC
>JAITWL010000263.1 GCA_031285285.1 Deferribacteraceae bacterium
TGATGATAGTGCTCGTCATTGTGAGCTTAGGGGCGATTATGGTCACCCCGCGGATTGCTGAGCGCATGATAGCTGGGGATGAGCAGCTGCTATTCTTCTCGGAGCTGCTGGCAGAGCACCTCAAGCTCGCACAGGAGGAAGGCGCGCCTGTATCTATCACGGGCTTCAAAGGCTCGGCCAATCTCTTGAAATATGATGGCACTCGTGTGGATATCCCAGGTCTGCGCTCCATACAGGCAGCCGAGATCAACGATGAGCGCACCACAGGCGTGGAATATCGCATCACGATCTACCCTGATGGCCTCTGCGACCATTTCATCCTCGAATCCGATGATTTAATCTTTGAATCATCGCCGCTCCTGATGAGCGTAAGCAAGAGGGAAGCATGATGAAAAAAGGCTTTTCGCTAATGGAGGTGCTGATAGCCATATCAGTGCTTGCTATCGCCATGCTAGGCATCTATAGCCTACTTAGCTCATCAATTCGCATGACATCCTATGGCAAAGATAAGATGCTGCTGATTGACAAAGGCTATGAGCGCCTGCTTCGCCACATACATTATCCACGTGTGTCGCTGCCATCAAGCGAAGAGGTCGGCGATGACGCTATCACATACACTTACGAACGGGAAGCCAGCGGCATGCCAGCTGTGCGCACTGTGCGCATGAAGGCTGAATCGGCCAGATCAGTGGTGATTTATGAATATTTTGAAACAATGCAATAAAGTGAGTATTTATGAATATCAATACTTTTGATAATGAAATTTCCCCAAATATTCTAAAGCGAGGGAAGGAATATTTCTCTAATGCTGCTGTGAAAAATTTACAAGATTTGGGAGATGGTCGATATGCGGCAGTTGTTGCTGGAAGCTATTCTTATAAAGTGCAGGTAGCATTAGCAAAAGATGGCGATATCTATTCGCTTGGTTGTAACTGTCCTTATGAGCTTGGCGATATCTGCAAGCATGAAGTAGCTGTGCTCTTAGCTATCCGCAAAGATCCAATTGCGCAGCCATCAGAGAAAAAGCGAAAAGTTAAAAAAGAAGAAATTGATCTAAAAGCTGTGCTAGAGCAGCAATCTAAAGAAGCATTAGTTGATCTGCTATATTCATTAACAGAAGCCGATTCCACATTGAAGCAATCATTAGAGTTACGTTTTTCCAGGCCAGATGACGAATTGACTATCAGCAAAAAGCTGATCAAAGAGTCTATACGCCGCTATAAAAAGCAGGGTTTTATTGAATATGGCAAAGTGTTTCCAGCCCTAGCAGGCGCTTGGGACGTTGTCAAAAAGGCTAATAGTTATATAAAATCTGATTGTATGCGCAGCATTCCATTATATTTGCTTGTGTTGCATGAAGTTTTTGCTATGACTCAGTATTCTGATGATTCCAATGGTGAGCTTGGCGAGATAATGGACTACATTACCAATCAATTAGAGCTAACAGTCTTGGAAGCAAGCAATGCTTTACCCAAAACAGGCCGAGATGAGCTGTTTTATATAATTTTGAAAGAAGCAAATAATAAGGTCTATGATGGTTGGCTTAGCTTTGGCATGGGTTTTCTAAAAATTTTAATACCACTTTGTGGCGACCCTGCTCTATATCAAAAATTATGGGATGAGCTTGGAAAGAGAAAGGCCTTATCAAAGGATCTCTACAAAAATCAGATTCTTGCAGAGCAACAATATCAATTGTTGAGTCAATGGGGCAGTAAAGAGGAGAGTGAGTCATTCTTGCAGGCAAATATAGAACGTCATAATTTTCGTAAGCATGCTATCAAGAGAGCGATGGAGCAGGCAGATTATGCCGCAGCACTGCATTATGCAGAAGGTGGAATAGCACAAGCGTCCAAAGAAAAACATAGTAATTTTCTGCGTGAATGCCAAAAAGCTGCATTTGAAGCCTATGTGGCTATGGGCAATATTGAAAAAATGCGAGAGCTAGCAGAGTATTTTGTAAAACACGATCTTAATGGAATGGCTTACTATGGTATATTGAAAGATAAAACCCCTGAGGCAGAATGGGAACCGCTTTTGCAAAAGATATTTGCGTTTTTTGATGCTCAGGCATATAAACAGGAAACATATACAAAAATTCTGCTTATTGAAAAAGAATATGAGCGTTTATTCGCTTTCTGTTGCAGCAATTTGTCTAAAATTACAGAATTTGCAGCAGCATTTCCCAACGAATATAAAGAATCGACTGAAAAACTCTATACTAAATTTATTTGGCAGGCAACTGCCAATGCAACAGGGCGAGCTAGCTATAAAATTATTTGCCGATACTTAAAAGATTTTGGCAAACTTTATGGAAAAGATAAAGCAAATGAGTTAGTTCAACAGCTAAAAGCACAATATCGTAATAGGCCTGCATTTGTGGATGAGCTGGAGAAGCTGAAATGAATTACAGAGCCCGCAAACTTAATTTCCACAAGGCCTTCTCCTTGATGGAGGCTCTCATCGCCCTTGCCATATCTGCCTTTGTGATGATGGGCGTCTACACTATGTTTTCAAGTGCTATCAACACTAATAGTGCGCTGGATATCACCAACAACGATCTTATGATGCAAGAGGCTTTGCAAAGGCTAATTGCCCGCGATATCCGCATGATGCGTAGCGATAATGCTAGCTTGCCAGCTGATCCGCAGGGAAAGCGTGTGCTGGGCATAGTGTCGCAAAATAGCCTCACATTCAATAAGAGCCTGCCTGTTACAATCATCTATGAGGTGGATAATAGCACGCTATTTCGCAGGGAAAGCCGCGCCGATATGGACTATAACATGAGCATGCCGCTCTTAGATAATGTCAGTGCACACAGCGAGCAATCCTTTGATGGCAGCGAATATCGCGATGATTTTGATCCACGGCGCTATATATATAGGTTCAGCTTCACTTTTGATAATCGCACGTTGGAATTTACCACAGGGCGCGCAATGGAAGCAGTGCAATAGATAGCAATTCATTCCTATGCTCCCCTAGAAGGGGTTATTCCAATTCCTGCCTTTATCCTTTGTCATTGCGAGGCTCTGCGAAGCAATCTAGGATTCAGGATTATGGTGGCCTCTGGCCGACAATTATTAGGAACGCTGGATTGCTTCGCAGAGCCTCGCAATAGACTTGTCATGAAACAAGAAATGATTTATATTTCTATATGAAATATGAACAATTACAAAATATAAGCGACAATCGTTTTCGTCAAGCAGTAGGCGTAAATCGTGCAACAT
>JAITWL010000124.1 GCA_031285285.1 Deferribacteraceae bacterium
ACATCTTCTCATATTGCAGATAATACATAACTCCCGAGAATATAGATGCTATAAGCGCTAGATAGATAAGCACTACACCTAGGCCAAATATCGGGATAGCAATAATACCAGACATCACAGATATATCACCGCCACTAAATAGCGTGCTATAGTATGATAGCGGCCAGATCACGAGATCGTCATAGAAGATCATCAGCGATAACGCTACCATCTGGAGTATTGTTTTCAGCTTGCCCCATACTCCCGCAGCGATAATCGTGCCCTGAGCCGCTGCGATATCACGCAGGCCACCCACCACGAAATCACGAAAGAGCATCAGCACGATGATCCATGCTTCCAGCCTGCCCACTTCCGCAAGCACAATCATAGCAGCTGCTACCATGATCTTATCAGCAATCGGATCCATCACCTTGCCAAAATTTGTGATCAGCTTATACTTTCTAGCGATATAGCCATCAAGAAAATCTGTCACAGAGGCCAACACAAAGAAAAAACAGGCCAACTGATTGGCATAAGGCGTGCCACTCCTATACATAAAATACATGTACGCAGGGATCATCACCAATCGCGCGATTGTCAATAAATTCGGCACATTCATCATACAACTTTCCCTTCCCAAACCACTACACCCCTGCAGCAGTTTCCCCTAAACTCTATACGAATGCTACTTCTACAATCTCATATTCTATATCGCCGCCCGGGGCTTGCACAATCACATCATCACCAGCTTTTTTGCCTATAATAGCGCGAGAAAGCGGCGAAAGTATTGATACTTTCCCTTGGGAGATATCGGCCTCATCAGGGCCAACGATAGTGTAGTTGCGCACTTCACCATTGTCGATATTCTCAAGCTTAACGCTAGCGCCAAACATGATCTTATCACCCTTCATTTGGCTAGTATCTATCACATCAAAGCGACCCATCTTCGATTCAAGCTCAGTGATACGAGCCTCTATCAAGCCTTGGCGCTCCTTGGCTGCGTCATACTCGGCGTTTTCGCTCAAATCACCGTGACTGCGCGCCTCCTTGATAGCCTCAATAATTTCTTTTCTATCAACTGTCTTCAAGCGCTCAAGTTCCGCTTTCAGCTTATTAAAACCTTCTACAGTAATTGGGATAGTGTCCATATTATTATTCTCCTAATTTTTTTCGTGCCTCAAAAAATTTATCGAGGATCGGCGGCTTTATCCTCGCGTCGGCAAAGCCTAGCTGCGGTACGCCGCCTCCGCAATTCAGTCGCTTCGCTCGTCTTGCGACAACCCCAAACCCCATCTTGGGGCTTTAAGGAATGTAATCCACTATGTTTATCCGCTTCGCGGCCACATCTATTAGCTCAATCGCTTTGCTGCGCTCGCTACGGAACATGAACGATATCAAGCGCTCCTTTAGTCGCGGGCGAGAACGTCATTGCGAGGCTCTGCGAAGCAATCCAGACCTCAGGATTATGGCTAATCCATCTAATTTTATCCGCTTCGCGGCCATATCTATCAGCTCAATCGCTTTGCTGCGCTCGCTACGGAACATGAACGATATCAAGCGCTCCTTTAGTCGCGGGCTACACAATTCCCCTTCGGCGGAAGGGGTGTCAGGCAAAGCCTGACGGGGTAGTGGCTCCTTAGCCTTAAACCATCGCCATAATTACGCGTGTGAGCATACAATTTACAGCATCCACTATGGCTAATGCCAGCCATTCCATGTGCTCAAGCACCCTTCCTGCTCTTTTTACCAGTCACGAAGGCCGACAGCAAGCCATCCTTCATCTTAATATTCAATTCATCATTCAGGCTTATATCGCCTAGCTCTTTTAGCACCTTGCCATTTTTCACCACCAGCGCATAGCCTTTTGCGAGTGGTGCATCTGGGTTGCCCATCTCCAGCTGCTGAGTCAGCAGCTCAAGCCGATGTCGCTCTGTCAGCAAGCTTTTCTCCACGCAAGCCTGCATCATCGCTTCTTGCTGCTGCACTTTGCTAGCCTGCTCAGCTATCAACCTTAGCGGCACAGCCCTTTGCAATCGTTGTTCAAGCTTTTCTAGCTTATGGCGACAGTCTGTATTCTGCTTATTTAGCGCTGTATTCAGCGCTGTACGCAGTGCTGTTAGCCGCATGCCTTCTCTTTCTAGCCTTGTCACTGCCCCAGCCGCTTGCAAGCGTGCATTTAGGCGATCCGTATCGAGGATAGCATTCTCCATCCGTAGGCGCAAAAGCCTCAAGAGCCGCGTATAGTAGCGCTCATTTTTGCTAGCAGCAGTTTTATAAGCTGCCGTCAGCCATTCCGCAGCTGCTGTGGGCGTGGCCACTCGCAAATCCGCCACCATATCGCAGATTGACACATCTTGCTCATGGCCTATGGCCGATATAGTAGGTACAGCTGAGGCATTGAGCGCTAGCGCGACTGCTTCATCATTAAACACAGCCAAGTCATCAAGCGATCCGCCGCCTCGGCTAAGCACAAGCGCATCATAGAGATCGGTTCGCTTACCAGCCTTTTGTAGCGCGGCAACGATAGGTGCGGCTGCATCTTTGCCCTGCACTGGTATGGGCCACACATCTATTTTAAAAAAATTCCCGCCCTTCTTGGCGGTCACAATAAAATCTTTTACAGCCGCACCAGTAGCCGCTGTTAATAAGGCTATACGTCTAGGGTATAGCGGCAGTGTACGTTTCTTGTCGGCATCAAATAGCCCCATAGCGCCGAGCTTGGCCTTAGTGGCCTCAAATTTGCGCCAAAAATCACCCTCCGCGCTATATTCAATTTTGCGAACGATGAGCTGATAAGCACCATCGCCTTCATAGATGCGTAATTCGCCTATAGCGCTGACTTTATCGCCATTCTTGGGGATAAAGGCATCACGGCGCACATGTTGTTTAAAATACACAGCTTTTAGCTTTGCTGTGTCATCTTTCAATGTAAAATACATATGCCCACTAGAGGCATGCGAAAAACTGCTAATCTCCCCGTGCACCATGATTAGCCCAGGGAAAGCTTGATCTATTAAGCTTTTAAGAAGGTTTGTAAGCTCATTGACTTGATATTGTTGCATTATCGGTCAATATATATTGATCCTCGTCAGGCTTCTGCAAGCCAAGCTCACGACGGATCACATACTCCAAATAGTCATTGTTTTTGTTCATAAGATCAAGCTCCCGCTCAAGGTAGTCGATCTTTTCCTCCATAGTGACAACCTGCGCTTCATAAACGCGCTGCACCTGCACCATTTCATTATATTTTAAAAGTCCATTATGACCAAACACTAGGTAAAAGCACAAACCCGCGATGATGGCCAGATATACTGCTGTAAGCTTCATTGTTTCTTGCTCCGTCGGCACGTCCTGTGCCGAGCTCCGCACACGCGGCTTTATCCTCGGCGGGAGACCCGCCTTGCGGTACGCCGCTACGGCATTCAGTCGCTTCGCTTGTCTGCCGTTTATTGCCACATCCTGTGGCATTATATCACATAATAAGGCCGTCGGTTTTTCAACGGCCTGTCTCGATTCCTCATGATACTAAATCTTAATCATTTAGACAAGCCTTTTGATTAAAGCCTTCCTTTCCCCTGCCAGTAAGTATACTGGCGGAATATCAATCAGTGTATGCGCGCCAGCAGGCATTTTGATAGCGGCATGTGCGCAAGGTGTTAGTATTTGCACCATTAAGGTGAGGTGTATACATTTTATAGTCTCCTTTTGTCTTTTATTTTTCCCATTACTATCACCATTGGTGATTTTGATTTCGCAATACTTGGCGCTTGGTGTATATAATACGCCCAAAAATCACAGTATATATTAAATTCTTTAGAATTTAATATATCAATAATTTCATTTATTTGTGATCTCTGGGACAACAAACGACATGCCTATTGATGCTGAATATCTTTGTTTTTGCCAAGTACGATGTACATCATCACATGCAGCGTCTATGGATGATTTAAATTTTGATAACCATGTACCTTTTCCTTTACATATCTTGGCTTCAACGACATACCATTGTCCCCTGAAATAAAAGCTTAGGTCTGTTCGTCCATTACCTTTATTATCACCCCAGCCTTTCTCGCACACATATTCTTCAAGATAAGTTATGTTATTTCGTGCTAAGGCTGCACAAAAGGCGCCCACATTTGCCCTTTCATTGTAATATTGTATTGCATCTTCTTTTTCAATTTTTGTATATTCACAAATAATATCAAACCATAATTCAAAAACACATTTAAAACTATCAGGAAAACGATTTAACTTATAATCTTTCTTAGCCATTGATTCAACCTTTTTAATGTGTCTAGACAAGCCTTTTGATTAAAGCCTTCCTTTCCCCTGCCAGCAAGTATACTGGTGGGATATCAATCAGGGTATGCGCGCCAGCAGGCATTTTGGCAGCGGCACGTGCGCAAGATACCAGCACTTGCGCTGTTAAAGCAGGATTATTGATTCGCATATCAAATTTTAAATTTTGATTAGATACTGATCCGAAGCCGCCAACACGCTCTAATAGCACGCCATGCGAAGAGTCAGCGACTGCATCCACGCTATCCACCTCCACCACGTGCAGCGGATCGTGCGAAAAGTAGTCATCAGCCTGTATTCTCTCTTTCACAGTGGCTAAAGATTCGCCCTGCTCAAGCTCTACATACACTAGCCGCGAGTGTGCTCCGCCGCCAATAGGGATAGTGATAGATACAGCATCCTTCACGCCTTTGATACCACGCGCTACCACGGAATGCCCCATCGATCTGCCGCGTCCAAAGTTTGTAAAGGTCGCCCCGATCGGCGCCATAGCTTCAAAATAAGCACGAAGGGCAGAATCAGTGCCCGGATCCCAGCCAGCAGATACTATGGCCGCCTTGCCAGCCTTTTCAGCTATGGGCTGTAGGCGATCCAACAGATCAACTATGCCAGTGTGCACATCATAGCTATCCACAGTGTGGTAACCCTTTGCGAGATACTTAGCGGCTGTATCTGGCACGCTGCGCGATGGCTCGCAGATGATAATCACATCAGCTTTGCCAACTGCCGCTTCGGCATTTTCAATACTATCAAAATCAGGCACAGCACGCAAGTCGAGCGGCTTAGTGCCAAGCGATTCTTTGCGACGCAACACTGCTATACATTCCATATCAGGCGCGCTCTCTATTGCTTCAATGGCATATTTGCCAAGGTTTCCAAGCCCACTGATGGCTACTTTAATCATAAACAACACCTCGTTGGGGTATTATAGGATAAAAGTGGAGTGGAGGAAACTAGTTTTTTAGAGTTGTCATGGTCATGGTATACGATCTCTCACTCTATGTAGCCATTGCCTAGCTGTTATAATAACATCAGCAACCCTCTCGCCCAAGAACATGATAATTAGCATCATAACGCTATTGGCAATGATAATCATGCATAGTACCCCTATCCCTGTATCCCCTCGCTGTCGCTGAGGCAAATTGTTACGCTCATAGGTCTCCATTGCGATATCATGGATCCATTTATCTGTTTTCGTCTTGATCTCTTCCATAGCTATGCTGTGCTCATCAACCTTAGCATTTAGGCTGTCGACCTCCTGCCTCTCGCTTCTGGTCAGCCTAACTGTACTAAATTCTATATCTGAGATCTTCTTCATATCTGTGCTAATCATTTTGCTCAAAATATCATAGGCAATTATAAGATTCATAATACGCGCTCTCTCAGCTGCGTCCTCTGGGCTTAGCTCATCTAGCTTTGTCATGGCTTGCCGAATATCATCAAGAGTATTGTAAGGAGTGATGTCATATGCTGAATACTCGCCGTCTAAATCATCATATGACATCCTTATATCATCATATATATTCATTATATTGACGTAATGGCTAAATGGTGGTAGCGGCTCTTGGGTGTCAAAACTTAAAGATAAATTTACCTTGCTCAGCGTTACAGCAGCCACAAGAATGCTAAACACAAATAACACTACAACGAGAAATCTAATTATCATTAGTCTGCCAGGCAAGTTTGACAGAGCTAACACAGCTATGATCACCGTAATGCCAATAACAAATGCATATGGGGAATCTATTCCTGATAAATTAAAGTCAATGTGCTTAATCAAAGCATTCAGCTGAAGCAAAATAGCATCAATCATCTTTTCCCTGCAAAATTGTTATTGGTATAGCTCATAAGGGTCTCAGCAAAGCTCAATACCTCATCTAGCAATGGCAATGCAGCCTTGCCTTTGAGTGAATCTTTAATGCTTTGCAAATCTCTTAGACGGCGGCTTGCTTTCACTTTCAAAAGATCTTTCATCTCAAAAGAAATGCAGACACGCATTTTGCTATCCACCTCAATATTGACTTTATTAAAGCGTTTGCTAAATTTTTCTATAGCCAAAATCACTGCTGGCTTTAAAAATTTTGCAACGCTCATCTCGTCTGCGGCATAGATTTTAAAATGTTTGTTAAACTTTATACTCTCAGTAGACCAGCTTATTGGATAGTTGACGCCTGTATATTTCAGTGATGCATGCTGATCGCTAGCCAATATCTGAATATCACTTGCCGTGAAGCCCTCTAGTATCAGTCCATTTCGGTAGCGATTGCTATATAGTGTTTTGTATTGGGCTTTGTGCGTCTGCTCATAGCGAAATTGATACACATAATAGCGTAGCTTAGATTTGGTATAGCCTTGCACATAGTATTCAATCTCGCGCTTGCGCTCTCCTCTGGCAAATTCGCTATAGCGGCTATCCAGCTCCTGCAAGCTGGGGGCAGCTGTATAGAACAATTGGTTATCTAGCATGGCATCCAATCGAAGCAATACTGGCCCAATGTCAGCAAAACTCAAACAATAATCAATAAACGTCTTGCCGCACCATATTGCTGCGCCAAGCGCGAAAGACATCGCTACAAGTCCGCTTTCGTTTACATATCTCTCTGCGCCAGCATAACCATACAGCCAAAACGCTCCCATCGCAAAAATACAAGCTGCAATTGTAAACCAAATGTCATTAACAGGACTGATACGTTTACCTGATTGAGCCGCAAAGGCAAAAATATTGTTGATATCTTCTCTGGTTCTAGCAGCCTCGACCATTTTGATCAGTTCGTAAACGTCGAAATCAGTTTTACTTTTTCCCATAGTTTGCAAAGTATAACAGTTGTGAACCAATTTGCAACAGAATTAAGTCCTTCAATTAAAAACT